>NZ_JAOSKF010000020.1:0-265017 GCF_027493735.1 Candidatus Kuenenia sp. | reverse complement strand
GTGGATGACGGCTCAACGGGCAACACAAGAGAGATAACAGAACGGGCTGCATTATTAAATAAAAATAATATCAGATATATATATTAGCCAGAACCCGGGCTCCTATCCGGCAGACATTGAGGGGCATCGGAAGCAAAGGGAGAAATTCTTGTCTTTGTCGATGATGGTATTGAGGCGGTCAACGGGTGGTTATCGTCAATAATGGCGGAATTCGAAAATGAGCCAGTTCACATGTGGTTGGAGGTACCAGTCTTCCCAGGTATGAAGTTGACCCTCCCAAATGGATCGATAAATATTGTTCCTGGAAAGATGATCAATTAACATGCGGCTCACTGAGTCTCCTAAATAAGGGAAAAGAAAGGAAAAGGAAATATACAATGACTACTAAAAAGGAATCACTTACTTATAATGACTATGTAAGGGGAATTCAAGATCTAAGACCAGAGGATCAATTAAGTTTAGTTGAAATCATCTCTGCCGGGCTGAAAAAAACTCTTATGAAAAAAAGGGCTAAACATAGAATTACTGAAATTGAAGGATTGGGGGCAGACATTTGGAAAGGCATCGATGCGCAGGAATATGTTCGTAAGGAGAGAGAATCTTGGGATTAATTGATGAACGAAACATTTGCCGGTTTGAGGAATATCCCGCCAGCATCCTTGCCGGCGGGAGGTCAGGCGCAGGGATGCTCCTGATACTATGCACACAACTATGCCGTGTTATGGCAATGTTTTGCCCCTTACATTAATGCGGCATATCGTTATTGTCGGAATTTTTCAAAAAGTTAAAGTGTTGCAATATTACAGAAAGATCATCAATGGAAATAATCAATCCACACGACAAATTCTTCAAAGAGACATTTTCCATCCGGGAAAATGTAATCGATTTCCTTAGTGGTACATTTCCCTCAAAAATCCTGAAAAAACTGGATTTGTCCACTTTAACACAGGATAATAACTCATATATCGACGAAGAACACAAAGAACATTTCTCAGACATTGTATACACCTGTTTCTGTAAAGACAAAGAACTCCGGATAACCCTTTTATTCGAGCACAAGAGTTATGCCGTAGCATGTCCGTATCTGCAGTTGATGAAATACCTTTTAAAGATATGGGAATCAAACAACAAGCAGGCGCAAAGACTCATGCCGGTAATTCCGGTGATATTATATCACGGCAAAGATACGTGGAAAGCAAGAAGGTTCAGAGACTATTTTGAAGGGATAGACGAGGAATTTTTAAGATTTATACCGGAATTTGAATATCTGCTGACAGACCTGAGTAGTTACAGCAATGAGGAAATAAAGGACAGGGTATTTAGAAGGGCATCCCTCCAAATAACCATGTTATTGATGAGGAACATATATAATGACAAAATTCTGGGAGACAAGCTAAAGGTATTCTTTGAAATAGGGAGGCAGTATTTTGAAGAGGAAGGAGGGGTAAAATTTCTGGAAAGTGTAATCAGGTATTTGTACTATGCATCGGATATAGAGGAAGAACGGGTAATAGACACCTTAAAAGAGATATCAGAGGAAGGAGGTAAATTAAGTATGACAATAGCGGCGAGATTAATAGAAAAGGGTAAAATAACCGGTAGGATGGAAGGTCGGATGGAAGGCAGGGAGGAAGGCAGAGCGGAAGGTGCGATAGAGGGCGAGAGGAAGGGAAGGATAGAGGGTCTAATAGAGGCGATAGAGATAGGTTTGGAGCTAAAGTATGGAGTTAACGGTTTAAGGCTTCTGGAGCGTATCAGGAAAATAGCCGTGATAGAGAAGCTGGAGTCAATAAAAGAGGCGGTAAAGATATCAAAGAATATGGAGGAAATTGAAAAATTGCTCTAAATTTTTGAGAGACCATATTTGTAACTATTCAGCGTAAACGATACGCGGCTCGTTCCCAAACCTTGTACTGAACATAGTGAAGTATCTGGCTCGAAAATAAGACTACAAAAAATAGCTCAAGTACAGGTACCGCAATATGATATGGCTATAAAACCATTTTCATCGTTTCTGGGTGTTGCAAATGCAACAGGATGACTGTTTGGGAATGAAATTGCACTGGAAAACTCTGTTTCCAGTGAGGGTTTGACTTGACAAATTATAAACTGTCTGAATCATGTGATTTTATTCCCTATCTATCAACAGACAGGCGAGAAACCGGAGTTTGGGAACGAGTTGCGCTTTGCACTCCGGTAGTTTGTAACAGTTCACTCTTTCCGGATTGTCTTGGTATTTGAAAAGTACCCACCCCTAGCCCCTCCCAAGAGGGGAATACAAAAAGTCCCCTCTTGGGGATTTAGGAGTGGGTGAACTGTTACGGTGGTTTGATAAATTATGCTGAATAGTTAACGTCAGTTAAGAATATGCAAATAGAAAGAAATAATTCAGGAGGACATAAAAATGAGTACTGATATTAAAGAAAAACTTGAAATACCTGATACGCTAAGAAATATTTATACGGAGATGGAAGTTTCTCCAATAGGGCTTTTAAAGAACTATGCTTTAAACCTTATTTTAAATAAAATTAATAAATATGAAGCAGAAAACGCATTCTTTGAGAAAAAGTATGATTGCAAATACGAAGAATTCAAACATAAAGTCGAATCTATGGAAAAAGAAGAGAATTTTGAATGGGAAGACGATTTGATGGATTGGGAATTTGCGTTTGAAAATTTTAGATATTGGCAAAAAAAAGCCCATGAGATAAAAGGCGAATGAAGGAAATACTCGACAAATATAAAGATATTATTAAAAAATATGAAATCCTTGTTTGGGACAGCGAACCACTGGCGTATCGTTTTAAGGCAATAATTACGTTTATGGATGATTCAAGACTTCTGATAAAGGATTATACCTTTCCCCACGGACGCAAATACTCTTTTCACTGGCAAGACAGAAATAGTCATTTAATAATTCGCTGGGACAATGCAATGCACTGGAAAGACATAGATACTTTTCCACATCACAAACATGAAAAGGCCTCCATATCTTCCTCAAAAGAAGTAACGCTGGAAGATATTTTGAACCATATTTATGAGATTTTGAATGATGGACACTGATCAAAAATTATCAATTACTCATATAGATACCCATGATAAAGCCGGTGGTACTGCAAAACAGGAAATACGTATTAAATTAAATATTAAAAGAGTGGTATACGAAAATATTTGCATTATTACGGATTGCAGAACCGAGGCTTTTCCAAAATGAGAACAGGGTCGATTTAAATTCCCCTCTGGTAGTCAAAGATAAAAAAACGGAAATAGTTACAATGTCGAATTACAAAAAATCGGGAATGCTTCCCACTTCAATAGCCAATAAGACTGGAAAATGTAATGAATGCATCAATAATAATACCAACACGCAATCGTTCAAAGTGGCTAACTTCCGCAATTCAATCTTTCGCAGAACAAGACTTTCCATCCTCTCAATATGAAATCATTGTAGTGGATAACGGCTCAACAGACAACACAGGGGAGATAACAGAACGAGCTGCATTATTAAATAAAAACAATATCAGATATATATATGAGCCAGAACCAGGGCTCCTATCCGGCAGGCATCGAGGAATGTCGGAAGCAAAGGGAGAAATACTTGTCTTTGTCGATGATGATATTGAGGCGGTCAACGGGTGGTTATCGGCAATAATGGCGGAACTCAAAGATGAGTCAGTTCACATGGTTGGAGGTCCCAGTCTTCACATGTATGAAGTTGACCCTCCCCAATGGGTCGAGAAATATTATTCATGGAAAGATGATCAATTAACATGCGGCTCACTGAGTCTACTAAATAAGGGAAAAGAAAGATTGGAAATAGATCCCGTATTTGTCTGGGGATTGAATTTTGCAATAAGAAAGAAAACGCTTTTTGATTTAGGGGGTTTTCATCCGGATAATATACCAAAATCCCTACAACACTTTCAGGGCGATGGAGAAACCGGGCTGGCCCTGAAAATGAAAGGAAAAGGACTCAAGGCGGTCTACGCCCCTGGCGCAAAAGTATATCACCACATTCCACGGGAAAGACTCACCGTAGCCTATTTTGAAAAACGATTCTTTTATCAGGGTGTTTGTGATTCATATACACAAATAAGAAAAAATAAAGGGCTGTCAAATATAAAAATCCCTAACTACCAGATATTCGATCAATTCTTACCAAACGTCCCTGCTTATGATCAATATAAACAAATTATCTATAAGCGGATTCATAATGCTTACGTTGATGGGTTTCTTTTCCATCAGGAGGCAGTACAAAAAAGTAAGACGCTTTTGAAATGGGTCTTGAAGGAAGACTATTTTGATTACCGACTCCCTGAGTTAAACCTACAAGAGCAACAACAAATTCAAGAGGTGAGTGATCGTATCCAAAAACGCTCCACACACCTACAATGGCCACGGACTACGGCTCAGGATATGTTCAAGGATGCCTTTAACCTTATTAATTCTGACGACATGGTTACCGCTCTATCTAAATTAGATACCATGGTACATCAATATCCAAACATGCCGAAAGTGCATCTAACCCGTGCTTTGTGTCTGTCTGCACTTGACCGCCCACGGGAAGCAGTACGTGCTGCCATTGCTGAATTAACTATTCAGCACGATAATAAACAGGCAGTAGATATATTATTGAAAAATCAACAGGTGTTATTAGAAGAACTGAAGACTGCACCCCAAGCGGCAGTTCGGCTTGTTGAACGTATACTAAAGTCCAGACTTAACCGGGTTTGATTAAACGTATTAAATAATCGGTCAATAACGTGTAATAAATACGTTGTATATTTTGTGTTTAATTTCATAATATTCTTTAAAAATACCCGGAGAGGATAAAATGCAAACAAATATATTGACAGATGAACAGTATAAAATGCTTTCCCGAAAATTGATTAATAGTATAGAAAGGCATTTTAAGATAACTCCGTTAAATACTTTAAAACACTATAAATATATATTGAGAAAACCTATTTATATTACGATTGAAATGGAAAAGGACATTTTTATAGCATCCTTAGATGATATAGAGGCATTTGCTTATGCTGATACAGAATTTGAAGCAATTAATCGGTTGTGTGAAGAAATAATCAATATCTATGAAGATTTACAGGCGGACAGAGACAATTTAGGTAAATTCCCTAAAAAATGGTTAACCTTCTTAGAGGAGGTTATTGTAAAAAGTGAAGAAAAATGAAGTAGAAAGGTTATTCAAAAAACTGGAATTGAAGACGCGGTCTACGGGACATAATTATGGGTGGTTGACTGTAAATGAGAAGAAGATATTAAGAGTTCATTACTCTCATGGGAAAGGGGACATTCCCGATAAAATTGTATCTAAGATTAGAGGGCAGTTAAAACTATCTTTAAAGGATTTCAAAGACTTAATTGATTGTTCATTGAATTACAACAATTACATCAACATTTTAAAACAAAAGGGAATCATTGATTGATAAAATGGGTGAATGAGTATCTAAATTATATTACAACCGAGTTTAAAATAGAAAGACAGTTGCGACAAGGAGCATTCCCGATTTTTTGTAACCGTTTGTGTGATTGGGGCAAAACAACGCTTCAAGGGATATGGTTTGAACAGGAGCATTTCAGATTTTTGGCTAACTAACTGTACATTGTACCACAAACATCCTGCTTGTGGTATTTTACCCTCAAGCTGGAAACTTGAGTTACTATTCTTCCCCTCCCCCGCTAATGGCATTTTTACAAAAAATCGGGAATGCTCCCGTTGCAACATAGCGCAGCAAAGCCGTAACCAAAAAGAGTTTAACCACAAAGGACCTAGCGCGGCCTTTGGCCGCAACCAAATTCGAAATACGAATGTCGAAATATGAAACAAGTTCAAATGACAAAAACCCAATACTCAAAACTTTACGTAAGCCCTTGATATTAAAGCACTTACGGAAATGGCGGCATGAAAAACACGCATAAAAAACAAGAAATTGATGGATAGTAGTACAAAGAAAAACCTACAAAAAATGTCATTGCGAGGAGTGGAGCGACGAAGCAATCTCTTGTTCCCAAAAGACTTAAGATTGCTTCGCTGTAGCTCGCAATGACGGTATCAATGTAGATATTTTAATGAAACGTTATACTAGTAATAATATATCCCCTGATATGCTGGTTTGATATGTTAAAAACATGAATAAAATAGAACAAATATTCGATGACTATCGCATGATAGCAATTATCATCTATGCTGAATATGAAAAAGAGGGCATTGAATTCTTAACGCCTGATAATTTCTCACAGCAGCTTGCATATATGAAACGTCCTGCCGGATATACAATTCAGGCGCATATCCATAAACCCGTTCCAAGAAATGTTAAATATACGCAGGAAACCTTGTTTATAAAAAAGGGCAAGGTTAAGATAAATTTCTACAATGAAGAAAAACAATATCTGGATTGCAGGACATTAAAAGCAGGCGATGTAATCCTGCTTGTCTCAGGCGGCCATGATTTTTTGATGCTTGAAGATACAGAAATGATTGAGGTTAAACAGGGACCCTACGCTGGTGAAGAGGATAAGGAGAGGTTTTAAGAGATAAAGATTGAGATTGAGGTTGAGGAATGTATAAAAGTTTCAGGGAAATGCCTATATGGAGTGAGGCAATGGAGATGGCAGAATCAGTTCTCCGGCTAACGGAATCTCTTCCAAAGAAAGAGGATTATGGTCTAACTGGGTGCATTCCCGATTTTTTGTGACTTCCGCCATGTTTTAATAAAACGTACAGTAGTGTTAACCCTGACAGGGTTTCAAACCCTGTCAGGGTTGTTTTGCCCCAACTCCATGAACACTTACAAAAAATCGGGAATGCTCCCGTCTAACTTCTCAAATACGACGGGCAGCTTTAAGTATCCCCGCAAACATTGCAGAGGCATTTGGTCGGTATCATATAAACGACAAAATTAATTTCTATTATTTTTCCAGAGGTTCAGTAGCAGAGACGCAAAACCACCTGGGATATGGTTTGATAGTAAGATATTTTCACCAGGCAGATATAAGTATGATTGACCACAAGCTAAACAAATTATATGAATCTATTAATCGCCTCATCAAATCCCTAAAATCTCAACCTCAACCTCAACCTCAACCTGGATATACCAAACTATGATCCCCGTCAACGAACCACTGCTAACCGGCAATGAAAAGAAATACCTGGCAGAATGCATCGATACCGGCTGGATATCTTCGGAAGGGCCTTTTGTCCGCCAGTTTGAACAGGGTATTGCTGCGCGTGTATCCAGAAGGCATGGAATCGCCGTAAGCAACGGCTCTGTTGCGCTGGAGGCGGCGGTTGCAGCCCTCGGCATCGGAGAGGGAGATGAGGTTATTATACCCACCTTTACCATAATATCCTGTGCTGCTGCTGTCGTTCGTGCCGGTGCAATGCCAGTTTTGATAGACTCTGACCCCATTACCTGGAATATTGATGCGGAGAAACTCAAGATTAAGCTTAAGGATGAGATTGATAGGAAAGGGAACAAGAAAATAAAGGCGATTATGGTGGTTCATATCTACGGCCTTCCCGTGGATATGGAACCAATATTAGAACTGGCAGAAAAATACCGTCTCTTGATTATTGAAGATGCGGCAGAGATGCTAGGGCAAACATATAAGGGGCAGCCATGTGGCAGTTATGGCGATATAAGCACAATGAGTTTTTACCCTAACAAGCATGTAACCACCGGCGAAGGGGGAATGATTTTGACCGATAGTGACGCGTTAGCAGAGAAATGCCGCTCTTTGAGAAACCTCTGTTTTCTGGCTAAGAAAAGATTTGTTCATGAGGAACTTGGCTGGAATTTTCGAATGACCAATCTTCAGGCAGCCGTTGGAATAGCACAGATGGAACAACTGGATGTGTTTGTTATAAAAAAACGCAAAATGGGACAAAAATACACCGAACTTCTATCCGACATTAAATCAATTGACCTGCCGGTACAAAAAACGGATTATGCAGAAAACATCTATTGGGTTTATGGCATTGTGCTAAAAGACGAAATCCCTTTTGACGCAGAAGAAGCCATGAAACGATTGGGTGAGAAAGGCATCGGTACCCGTCCGTTTTTCTGGCCGATGCATGAACAGCCGGTATTCAAAAAGATGGGGTTCTTTAAAGGAGAATCTCATCCAGTTGCTGAAAGGATTTCCCGCCGTGGATTTTATATCCCCAGCGGTCTTGCCTTAACGGATAACCAAATAAATGAAGTTTCCCGGGCGCTACACGAGGTGCTGGCATGAAGGTTTTTGATAAATACTCCGAGTATTATGATATTCTCTATAACGACAAAGATTATGCTTCCGAGGCGGGTTTTATTGATACTATCATTAAAAAATACCGGCCAAATGCAAAATCAATCCTGAATCTCGGGTGCGGCACGGGAACCCATGATTTTCTCTTAGCACAAAAAGGATACGATATTACCGGCATAGACTGTTCCGGATCTAACATCAAAAAAGCGAACTCAAAACTTACAGATATCGATAAATTTAAAAATTGCCTGGAGTTCCATGAAGGTGATGTTCGCATCTACAGAGCAAATAAAACCTATGACATTGTTATTTCGCTGTTTCATGTAATCAGTTACCAAATTACTAATGCGGACTTGAAATCTGTTTTTGAAACTGTAAAGATACATCTGAATAATAATGGGCTTTTTATTTTTGATTGTTGGTACGGACCTGCAGTATTGCATGTGCGACCTGAAACGAGAATTAAGCGAGTAGAGAGTAAAGATACCAGAATAATCAGGATTGCAGAACCGGAAATATTTCCAAACGAGAATAAGGTGCATGTAAAGTATCACGTATTCGTCATTGACAAAGTTACCAATAATGTTACTGAAATCAGGGAAACCCACCCTATGCGGTATTTATTTAAGCCGGAGATAGATGAATTAGTATCTGTTTCAGGATTAAACACTTTAGAATGTGCCGAATGGATGACGGACAATCCTTTAGGTTTAAATACATGGAAGGCTTATTTTGTCGCTACAAAGCAAATGGCGGTTGCTAAATGAAACCGCGTCAGGAAAAAAATAACAAATCCTTGCCACCCATCCTTGTCTATCAAATGGGCAAAGTAGGCTCCACAGCAATTTTGAAGTCATTGCAGAGACTGAATCTTTATAACAGAGTTTACCACGCACATTTTTTGTCAAAAAGCGGGATAAAGAGTGTGGAAGATTACTACCGAAGCCTTCCATATATAGAAGTTCCTAACCATATTTACGAATCGAAACAGATATGTATCGAGATTGAAAATTCCACACGAGAGCAGAAATGGAAAGTTATTACCCTTGTTAGAGATCCCATAGCCAGGGATATATCTGATCTATTTCAAAACATAGAGCGCGATTTCCCACAAATTAGAACACTTGATAGTAAAAATGCCCTGATAGAAATTAAAACATATTTATACAACATGATCATTAAATTTGACGAATCAACTGATTATGCCTGCAGTTGGTTTGACAAAGAGATCAAGGAAGTATTCGGATTTGACGTCTATTCACATGACTTTAGCAAGACGAATGGTTATCAAATATTTCAAACGGAAAAGGCAGATATTCTTGTCATTAAGTTGGAGAAATTATCTGAAATTCACAAGGAAGCTTTTCGGCAGTTTTTAGACATACATGATTTTACTATCGTAAAAGAAAATATAGGGTCAGATAAGTGGTATAACGAATACTACAAAGAAGTAGTAAATTCATTGCGTATCCCTGGACAGATAGTTGATAAAATATACGATTCCAGGTATTCAAAACATTTTTATACGGAGGGGGAGTTGTCTTCCTTTAAAGAAAAATGGTCCGGCAAGTCTTTTTACAATAAAAAAGACAAAAAAATATTGATTGTCCACCCGGAAGGAAACTTGCACAACAACCCTAATCTGAGCGGAATTGTGGAAATTCTATGTGAAAACGGTTGCAGTGCAGATGTTTTTTCTCTGAAGCATGAAACGATTGCTCAGAAGGCTCTGTGCTATGGATCACAGATGTTCCTTTTCGATGGGACACGAGATAGTACCGCTGGAGTATGCTTATTGGCTTCAAAAGTGTTTTTTTCCCCGCAAGAATTAGCACTACATGTACGAAGTGTTTACAAGGACTATGATCTCGTGGTTGGGGTTGACCGTGGTATTATTGAAGCTTCAATTATCGCTAGTGCACTGGAAGTTCCTTGTGGGTTGATCTCTTATGAAATATTTTTTGCTGATGAAGCCGGTGTGCAATTCAAACAGACTGAAATACACGCGTGTCAGAATATTTCTTTTGCTATCTGTCAGGATGAGATTCGCTCCGCTCAATTATCGAAGGAAAACAGGATTCCACTGGAAAAAATAATTAACATTCCGGTTGCCGGACGTGCCGTAAAACGCGGTGAAAGGTGTTGGTATTTTCACGATAAATTCGGAATAGACCACAGAAAGAAAATAGCCCTTTTGGCGGGTAGTATTGATAAATGGACAATGGCGGAAGAACTTATAGAAAGCGTTTCACGCTGGGATCCTGAGTGGGTGCTGGTTTTGCACAATCGTTACGGACTTGATGGTGGAGTGCATACCATATACGAACGCTACAAAAACAAACCAAATATTTACTTTTCGTTTGACCCTGTTAAATTAGTGCAAGATATGCATATATTATTACATTCCTGCGATTTAGGCATAGCGCTCTACAGAGCAACCAAACAAGGTATTTTTACCGGTAATAATCTAACTTACCTCGGAATGGCATCCGGTAAGATAGCTACATATCTTCAGCATGGCTTGCCGTTGCTTATCAATGAGATTGGCGAAATGAGCAGATACGTAGAGTCGTATGGTCTTGGTATATCGCTTAAAAGTGGCGATGGTATAAACCCAGGAGCCTTGTGCGAAGCCCCTTTTGCATACAAAGAACGATGCTATGGCTTTTTTGAAAACAAATTAGATTTGAATAAAACGATTCATCCATTCCTTGATAAGATGAATTCTTTGTTGAGAAAATGGCAAAGTGATAGTTCCTACGGGAAAGCAGGACAGGTGTCATCGGCTGACGTGTTGAGTATCAGCACGGAAAAATCTTTGGAATTTCTTAATTTACTAGTCAAACAAGAATTGCAAGACGGTAATATACAGAAAGCTAAGGAACTATTGTCGAAAATTCTTAATCAGTTACCGGACAATATAAAAGCGCTTAATAATCTTGCAGTTATTGAAATCCTTGAAAAGAATTGGGATGCGGCAACAGAAGCCTTAAGAAAGGTTTTATATCTTGACCCTTCCAACAAGGTTGCGCTGGAAAATACTAAACAATTGGAAAGACACCTTGTTTTATACAAGGCAGTTTTAGAAGCAGAAAAATTAGTAGGACAAAAGCAATATGCTGAAGCATATAAGATATTGGAAAAGGTTTTAGAAATTGACAAGAATTCCGTGGATGCCTTGAATGCTATTGCTAAAATCAGAATTGCAAGAAACGATTTTGAAGTCGCCGGAAAGGTGTTAACCAAGGTATTACAATTACATCCGGCAAATAAAACTGCTATTGAAAGCCTCGAATACATAAAGAAACAAGTGAACGTTAAAGATCACGCACCGTTGCCAGCGGGGGCGACTGCACTTGGAACTACTGCCGTTACGACTGAAGCTTGTTCTGGAATATCCGGAAGAACAGAGGCAGATTTTCAACATCTATTAGAAATGCTTAATCTTCAAGCCAAACAAGCATTGCAAGAGGGTAATGCTAAAAAGGCAAAAGAACTATTAGCAAAAGTTCTTAACCAGTCACCAAATAATGTAAAAGCACTTAACAATTTTGCAGTAACGGAAATTCTTGAAAAAAATTGGGAATCAGCACGAGAAGTTTTACAAAAATTCTTGAACTTGATCCTTCTAATAATGTTGCACTTGAGAATGTTAAATATTTAGAAAATCAGGTATCTTTACATAAATTATTTTTAGAAGCTGAGAAACTAATTGAACAGAAGGAATATTCGAATGCACGTGAGATATTGAAAAATATCTTAGAGATCGATGATAGGCACATTGATGCACTTAATGATCTTGCGGTTATAGAAATCTCAGAAAATAACCTATTTAACGCAAGAGAAATTTTAAACAAAGTTTTAAGGAATGATTCTAACAATCAAATTGCAAAGGAGAACTTGGAATATCTTGAGCAACTAATCCATGTATCAGAAGAGAAAAGTTCAGATATTAAAGTTTCTGCAATAGTATCGACATACAATTCCGAACGATTTATCCGTGGTTGTTTAGAGGATTTGACAAATCAAACATCATACAAGAAGGGTGCACTGGAAATTATTGTGATAGACAGTTGTTCACCGCAAAATGAACAAGCTATTGTTGATGAGTTTCAAAAATCATACAGGGACATTGTTTATATACGGACTGAAAAACGGGAAACCATTTATGCCGCCTGGAACCGGGCAATCAAAATTGCCAAAGGAGAATATATCACTAATGCCAATACGGATGACCGCCACCGCAAGGATGGTTTGGAAATTTTAGCAAATGAATTGGATGAAAACCCTGATGTTGTATTGGTATACGGGAATCAAATTATTACCGAAACAGAAAATGAGACCTTTGAACACCACAAACCAGTTGGTGTCTTCCAATGGCCAGATTTCAACAGAAATTATTTGTTAAAAGTATGCAGCATTGGACCACAACCGATGTGGAGAAAGTTAGTTCATAGTGAGTTTGGCTATTTTGATGATATATTCCAGGTCGCCGGAGACTATGAATTTTGGTTAAGAATTTCCCAAAAATATCATTTTAAACATATTCCTGAATATCTGGGATTATATCTAAGATCTCCACAAAGTGCAGAATATAGAAACCAGGAACTAACCCAACAAGAAACACTTGTTATTCAAGAAAAATATAAAAAGTTAAAGGATATCCAAGAGAAACCCATCGCGAAGTTACCATTAGTCAGCATCATTATTCCCACTTACAACAGACCAGGCACCCTGAAGATTGCACTGGAGAGTATTGTCGCACAAACGTACAAGTTTATTGAAACCATTGTAGTTAACGACGCCGGAATAGATGTGCTAAATGTCATTGATACATTCAGGGATCGATTATCTATCAAATATTTCGTTCACAATATAAATAAAGATCGCTCTGCTGCAAGAAATACTGCAATAAAACATGCTTCTGGTAAATATATTGCGTATCTTGATGATGATGATATTTTTTATCCCGACCATATTGAAACACTGGTCAGCTTTCTGGAAACAAACAATACTTATAAAGTTGCTTATACAGATGCTTACAGGGCATTTCAAGAGAAGGAACACGGAAAATATATAACAAAAAACAAAGAGATACCTTATTCTTTTGACTTTGACTATGATCGTATCCTTACGGGTAATTTTATACCGACGCCCTGTATTATGCATTATAAATCGTGCATTGACGTTGTAGGAATATTTGATGAAACGCTTGGTGCTCACGAGGACTGGGATTTATGGATAAGGATGTCAACAAAATTCCAATTTGCGCATATCAGGAAAATTACCTGTGAATATTCCTGGAGGGAAGATGGCTCGTCAACCACATTCGGTAGAAAAGAGGTAATGGATTATACAAGAAATGTTGTTTTACAACGGGGAATAAAAATTTACCGGGAAAAACAAATTAGAGGACTATTTAATAGAGCGGAAGCTTCATTTCAAAGTGGTGCTTACAACGAAGCGATTGATGCATATAAAAAAGCCATCGAAACAAGCCCTTCTCCCAAGCAACAATTACCGCCGGAAGAAACTTCCCGCCTTTATGACGCATACTACAATCTTGCCCTTTCATACATAAATACCCAAAAGGTAGACGATGCCATTGCTGCTTTCCGAAAGGCAGTTGAATTACACAATGCTGACGCCACTATTTATAACAATTTGGGCGTTTTGTATTTCAGGAAAAGAATGCATGATGATGCAAGGCACTGCTTTGAAAAGGCATTGGCAATAGACGTTGATTACGCAGAGGCGCAACAAAATCTTGAAAAAATATCCAGCCTGAAAATTTCATAACACTGGTATACCGCAGAGAAGACGGAGAACGCAAAAGACATGGACAGACTTATGGCTGACAATGTGAAATATTATGACATACACAGAGCTGACGGGCCGCGCCGTATATTTCACCATGCACCCGATGTCTTTAAGGAAAATAAACAATCAAATATCTGACGCGTCTCAGGAGCCGATAGTATCAGATAGACAAATTTGTGAAGGGGTGCATTCCTGATTTTTTATAACCGTTTGTGTGATTGGGGCAAAACTACGCTGCAAGGGATGTGACAAGCCTGTCCCCCGCTGGCGGGGGAATAAGGGGGTGGAATTGTCTGCGGAGGAAATCTGGAAGGTTTATAACATGAATAGCCATAAGTTTTTCTTCTAATTCCTAAGCTTTGCGTGGAAATGCATGTCACGAAACAGGATAAAATTGTCCATTTGACCCGTGTGCGGAGCGTAGGAAAGAGGGGCAAGTTTGTTTTCATAATAAAGGGGTAGTTGAATCGATGGAGAAATCCAGTCCACCCCCTGAACCCCCGCCAGCGGGGGACATTGTTTGAACAACAGGAGCATTCCCGATTTTTTGGTTAACTAATTGTACATTGTAACACAAGCATCCTGCTTGTGGCATTTTGCCCTCAAGCTGGAAGCTTGAGTTACTATTCTCTCCCCCTGCTAAATGACATTTTTACAAAAAATCGGGAATGCTCCCCCCTTGATTAGGAGACAGAGTGCATGGGCTCCATCCGTTACCATTAAAAAAATATATGACCGTGTTGTTGCATCTTTTCTCTTCGCTATTTAAAGTGTTAGGCATACTGCCTTGTTCTTTATGAAAGGCAATATCACGGAAGGTGGCTAAATTAACAGAACACTCGCATAATGCCCCTATTCGTGCCAATTTTCAGTGCTGCATACTTTCTTCATTGAGATATGCCCGTTATTTTTCAATAAGGGTCAATTGGTAAAAGGAAGGTACAGAAAAAAGCGTTTTTATTTTTTGAAGGCGTGTATTAATAAACTGTTGTAAAGATTCACCCCGTTAGAGTCCGCTAATATTCATCGTCATCAGAAATTCGGCATTTGTTTTTGTTTTTGAAAGCCTGTTCTTTAATAATTCCATAGCTTCTATAGGATTCATTTCGTTAAGCACCTTTCTGAGTATCCAGATGCGTTTAATTTCGTCTGCATTAACAATTAACTCTTCTTTGCGGGTACCTGAACGGGTAATATCAATTGCGGGAAACAGTCTGCGGTCTGCCAGCTTCCTGTCAAGATGAAGCTCCATATTGCCAGTGCCCTTGAACTCTTCAAAAATAACCTCATCCATCCTGCTTCCCGTATCAACAAGTGCGGTTGCAATGATGGTAAGGCTGCCGCCTTCTTCAATGTTTCTTGCAGCCCCGAAAAACCTTTTAGGTTTCTGAAGGGCACTTGCATCCACACCGCCGGACAGTATTTTGCCACTGTGGGGAATCTCTGTGTTGTATGCCCTTGCCAGTCTTGTGATGGAATCGAGCAGCACAACAACGTCTTTGCCATATTCCACCATGCGTTTTGCCTTTTCTATTACCATTTCCGCAACCTGAATATGCCTGCTTGCCGGCTCATCGAAGGTAGATCCTATAACCTCCGCATCAACCGACCTGTCCATATCCGTAACTTCTTCCGGCCTTTCATCGATGAGCAGGATAATCAAATACGCTTCGGGATGGTTTTTTGTAATACTATTTGCTACTTTTTGAAGCAACACTGTTTTCCCCGTGCGTGGAGGCGCTACGATTAAACCCCTCTGGCCTTTGCCGATAGGCGTAACAAAATCCATAATTCTTGTCTCAAGTTCAGCAGGATCTTTTTCTAAAAAAAGCCTTTCAGTTGGGTGAAGGGGAGTCAGGTCATCAAAAACAATCTTATCTCCCATCATTTCCGGATTTTCAAAATTTATTGCCTCAACACGCAACAATGCAAAATACCGTTCTGAATCCTTTGGTGGCCTTATTTGCCCTGATACAACAGCGCCGGTACGAATGCCAAAACGGCGTATTTGCGAAGGCGAAATGTAGATGTCGTCCGGGCAAGGCAGGTAATTATAGTCAGGTGAACGGAGAAAACCAAAACCCTCCGGAAGCACCTCCACTACGCCTTCTCCGTACATCAGACCATTTTGATTGACTCTTTCCTTCAGGATTTTAAAGATCAGTTCCTGCTTCTTTAATCCCGTGTATTCTTTAAGCCCTTCCTTCTTGGCGATATCCTGTAATTCCTTGATTGTTTTCTTTTGCAGTTCTGTTATGTGCATTTTGCCGCGTTTGATTTCCTCATATTTTTCATTTGTTTCTTTATCTATTACTTCTATTTCTTTTTTACTGTCCAAGACCATATTCATTGTCTCCTTACCTTTCATAACTATTTATCCTCTATATAAAGTTGCCAGAATTTTTTGACTTGCAGAAATGTATTATCGACCGAGAAATTATTATCAATAATATAATCCGCCTTGTTTTTCTTCTCTTGCAGATCCATCTGGAAAGATTCTCTTTTTTCCAATTCTCCTTTGCTCCAGTGCCTGCTGATTTGACTTCGCTTTATCCGTTGGTCTTTGCCGGTATTTACAAATACCACATAATCACATACCATTGAAAGCCCCGATTCTTCTAATAAAGCAGCATCGATAACGATAGCATGCTTTTTGCCGCGATGTATTATGTCGTCAATTTTTGCATAGATTTGTTTTATAATAATGGGATGCAATATCGAGCATAAAGTATCCAAACCGGCCTTATCCCTGAATACGATCTCTGCCAGTTGTCTGCGGTCTATTCCGCCATAGCCATTTTTCACCGTATTGCCATATGTTTCTATTATATTTTTTTTAATCTCATCTCTTAAAAGCAGTGTATGGCACATCTCATCGGCATCGATGTGTGCCGCTCCCAGCGAAGCCAGCATCCGGGCAATGGCACTTTTTCCGCTGGCGATGCCTCCTGTTATGCCAATAATTTTTGGTCTGTTGCGCACTATGTTTCCATCCAGTTTTTCCCCGTCTTGATATTCACCTTAACGGGAACCCTGAGCGTTACGGCATGCCCCATTTCTTCCTGCACCATTATACGAGTCTGCTCCAGCGCCTGTACCCCTACTTCAAAAAGCAGTTCATCATGTATTTGCAGCAGCATGCGTGCTTCATAATCCCCGCATTTCAATTTTGAATAAATATTGTTCATTGCAACCTTTATCAAATCAGCGGCGGAGCCTTGAATTATCGTGTTTATGGCAATACGCTCCGCGAGGTTTCTGAACCGTTTATTCTTTGCATTAATATCGGGAATGGCACGTTTTCTATTAAAAAGTGTTTTTACATATCCCATTTCTTTCGCCTCTTCGACTACCTTATCCCTGAATTCCCGCACCCCCTGATACAAAGTAAAATATGCATCGATAAAATCTTTTGCATCATTTAATGAAAGACCGGTATCCCGTGAAAGCCCATATTCATTAAGTCCGTAAATAATGCCAAAGTTTATCGCTTTCGCATTGCGCCGCATTTCTGTCGTTACGTTTTCCAGAGGAACATGATAAATGGAGGACGCCACCGCAGCGTGAATATCCAAATCTTCCCTGAACGCCTCCATCAGCGCCGTATCTTCAGAAAAATGTGCAAGTATCCTTAACTCGATTTGCGAATAATCCGCCGACAAGAACACTGCGTTTTTTCCGGATGGAATAAACGCCCTGCGAATTTGTTTGCCAATATCTGTTTTGACCGGAATATTCTGAAGATTTGGATTACTGCTGCTGAGGCGGCCAGTTGACGTCACTGTTTGATTAAAGGTCGTATGGATTTTCCCTGTATCCTGATTTAAGAGATTCGGCAAGGCGTCTGCATACGTGCTTTTAAGCTTCGCAAGCTGCCGGTATTCCAGCGCCAGTTTTGGCAATGGATGACGCCATGCAAGGGAAGCCAGCACGTTTGCATCTGTTGATACGCCTGTTTTTGTGCGCCTTAATTTTGGTAATTGGAATTTATCAAAAAGGATTGCCCCCAATTGTTTGTGAGAACTGATATTAAACTCCTGCTCTGCAACACGATAGATTTCTTTTTCCAGACACTGCAATTGTGCCGCTAAATCACCGGACATCTGCCGAAGAAAGTCTGCATTAATACAGATGCCATTCCCCTCCATTTCCGCCAACACATAAATCAGAGGAATCTCTATTTCCTGAAAAAGCTGCCATAATCCTTCTTTCTTTAATAACGGCGACATTGTTTCCGCCAGGCGAAATGTTATGTCGGCGTCCTGGCAGGCATATTGGCATACCTTATCTACCGGCACTTTATCCATCGTTATCTGCTGTTTGCCGGAACCGATTAATTCAGCGATCATTATTGTTTTGTAAGATAAGTATTCAAAGGCAATGTCATCAAGATTGTGGTTTCTTTTCGCCGGATTGAGCAGATAAGAAGCAATCATTGAATCAAAATAAATGCCTTTTAACCCGATGTTGTGTTTTTTCAGCACAAGCAAATCATATTTGATATTTTGTCCTATTTTCTTTTTACTTTCGTCTTCCAGGACTTTTCTTATTTCAGGAAGAACAATATCCGCCGTTAAATGCCTTGTGTTTTCAGGCGCCATCAAAGGCACATAATATGCTTCCTTCTGTTCCCATGAAAAAGAAAGTCCGACAATGTGTGCTTTAAGGGGATCGGTACCGGTTGTTTCCAAATCTATTGCAAAGGCGTCTTTTTTGCTTATCTGCTCAAGAAACCCGTGAAATTGTTCAATAGTATTTATGAGATAATAATGTGTCGCCTCTGTATTTGCAGTAGCTACCATATCGGAGAGAAGGGTATTGAATCCAAAAGATCGAAATAATTTCCTGAGTTTTATATTCTCTCCGGTGGACAGTCTGCAGGATTCCATATCCACCGTGAGGGGGATATCGTTATAAAGATCCAGCAGTTCCCTGGAGAACCTGGCCTGGTCGGCAAATGTCCGCAGGTTTTCCTGTCTTTTTTTCCCGGAAATATGACCAACATTGGCAAGTACGGATTCCAGCGACCCCCATTTTTTGATAAGATCGAGGGCGGTTTTATTACCAATACCAGGAACACCGGGAATATTATCAGAAACATCTCCCGCAAGTGCCAGCACATCAACCACCTGATTCGGCATAATGCCCTTTTGCGTAAATAGCACGTCCGAATCAATAATCTCCCCTTTTTTTGCGTGCAGTATTTTTACCTTCGGCCCGATTAATTGCTCCAAATCCTTGTCCGAGGTGACAATTACCACTTCTATTTCTTTTTTTTCCAGTACGGTCACTAACGACCCAATCACATCGTCCGCTTCATACCCCTTTGCCGCGTAAACCGGAATGCCAAACGCTCTGACAACTTTATAAATTAAAGGGATCTGAACTTGCAAATCTTCCGGTGTTTCCTTGCGGGTTGCTTTGTAGTCACTATATTTTTGATGTCGGTTTGTAGTATATTTTGTGTCAAATACCAGCGCCAAATAGTCAGGACGTTGTTCCCGCAGCAATTTCAGCAACATCCTTGTAAAACCATATACTGCGTTTGCCGGTGTGCCGTCAGGCGTTGTCAGCTTTGCCGTAATAGCATAAAACGCCTGATAACAATGAGAATGGCCATCGATGATAAAAAACCGTTCCGGCATTTTGGGTTAGTATTGTAATTTGGTTCTACTATGCAAAACCGTGTGTGTCATGTTACATAAAGAATGCTATTGGCATTTTACAACTATATGACAGACAGGGTGATTGCGCTGGTAAGGTAAATAAAGAGGATATGTTGTATGTTATTTACAATCAGGTCTCTAAAAAGTGGAAAAGGAATAGCTTGTTCAATAAAACAACTGTGGTATTAAAAAACAGTTTTCGTATGGAAAAAAACGGAAAATGCACAGACTGGAAAAAAGGATTTGATTTACCGCTATGCAAAAATTGGATGGAATACTTTCTGAAACGTAATTACAAAAAATGTTACCATGTATAAATGTTTTGTCAAGTCAAATATGCAAAATCAACACCGCATTTACCAAGGTTTCTTGGATTTTTGCTATACACGTTAATTTTTAAAAAAACGGCCATTGATTTACCTATAGCGGTTTTTTTCATTTTCTCTGCAAGGTTTATTTTAAAAATAGATATGTTCATCCATGCGGGGCGTAAACAAGTAAATATTGTAACATTTTAGCTTTTTGAAAAATTCACGGTATAGAAAAAATACCATGTAGCCCCGTTAGGGGCGGTCTGTTTGTAGCACAATAAAATTCAATAGAGTAAATAGCTCCGTAGGAGCGGCCTGTCCGTATTCAGGCAGACCTGTTTAATATGGATTTACAAGAGACAGGTCGCTCCTACGGAGCTTATCGGTAGTACGTTTTTTTTTAAAACCAAAGTGTTACATACCTTTATATTGTATGTTTGAAAATTGGACAGCATTTTTGGAAAAAATCATTTGCATTGTTGTCTCGGCCATCCGGAAGGTGGCAATGTGCCAGTGTATTTTTTAAAATACTGTGTAATTTTTTCGTGAGATTCATAGCCAGGTTCTTTTATATCTTCTGTCCGTGTCATTACAAGATAGTTATTTTTAAATTCTATTGATGTTGACCATGTGGTAGTATTGCCGTCTTCCGCATCTGTTCCCTCCCAAAAAGAACCGATAAGTCTACTACCGGAGATTTTATAAGTAATGGTATCGTCCACTTCGTAGCACTTTTTCTCATGGGTGTACCATTTTGCGGTATTACCATTAAACTGGAAAATTTCTTCATCAATCACATTGGTTTCTTTCCAGTCTTCCCGTTCTCCATCATCGATGTCATACCCTTCGACAATTTCTTTTTCCAACAACCATGTCCCTGACAACCCTGCTGATTCAGAAGAAGATGATTTGTTTTTTTCTTCACATCCGAATCCAAATAACAGGGTAAAAACAAATAACACAACAATTCCCCTATACTTTTTCATATTAGCCCCTTTCCCTGAATAGTACTTGTTAAGATTTATAAAAAACATATTACCTTATTTCTAAATTCGAAATAAATTCAAAATTTCAATTCTGCCCACCCTACCCTCGCCAGCAAAGGACATTCTCTCCCTCCGGAGGGGAATTGGGGCGCTTTGGAATTTGTTTCGTGCTTCATGCTTGTTTGGTTCTGGCTTGTCCAGCGTAAGAAGTTCAATATTTTTGTAGAGACGCATCGCATGCGTCTCTACATTAACATCAACAACAGAATAAAGTCGCTGCCAAAGGAATCCTAATTTATTTGGCGAATAGCGCTCTATGTATTTAATAGCCAAGTCACCCTACCGGGCAGGCAGGAACAATATAAAACGTGGGGGTTCAGGTTGCAAACCAATGTCATTTAAGCAACCAGCCGCAAAAGTCCCCCTTAGAAAAGGGGAATAAAGGGGGTTGTTTTCAATCAAATAACCTTAACTTAATGACATTGGTTTGCAAACCTGAACCCGCCATGTGCATTTTTAATCTGTACTACTATCCATCAAATCCTTGTTTTTCTGCTAGTTTTTCAAAATGTACAACCGTAAGGCATTGATTAAATGAGTGTTACGTAAAATTTCTAGCATTGGGTTTTTTGGTAACACTTTAGTTTTTTGAAAAATGTATTACCTATAAGCTCCGTAGGAGCAGCCTGTTTGTAGCAAAATAGAATATTATAACAGATCGCAGAGGCAGGTTTGAAACCTGTCTCTGCAATTAGGAGCGACCTGTCTCTTGTAAATCCATATTAAACAGGTCTACCTGAATACGGACAGGCCGCTCCTACGGAGCTATTTACTCTATTGAATTTTATTGTGCTACAAACAGACCGCCCCTAACGGGGCTACATGGTATTTTTTCTATACCGTGAATTTTTCAAAAAGCTAAAATGTTACGTTTTTTGTCATTTTGAATTTGTTTGCAGCCAAAGGCTGCGCCAATTAATCTGTGGTTACTCCTTCATGCTTCGTTGTTCGTTATAATCTCTTACACAGAAAGGTTAATATGATTTCGCCAGGTATCTGATCAAATCTGTGCTGGTAATTATTCCGATAAGGTTGCGGTCGTCATCGATGACGGGGAGTGAGTGAAATAGCCCATTACTCAGAATATGTGCAGCTTTTCTCATCGAGTCCCTGATATTAATAGTAACTAAGTTTTTCTGCATAACCTGCTCTATGGTATATTGTTGGTCAATTAATTCATCAAGTAATTTAGTATTCGTTTTTGCGGATGCGATGTTGAGTTTTAACATATCGGTAGCGCTGATAAGACCCACAAGTTTTCGATCATTTACCACAGGGACATGATGAATTTGGTTTTCTGCCATCATTTTACGTACAGTACTCAGTTTTTGATCTATGGATACGGTGTGTACATTTGCCGTTATGACATGAGAAATTGGGTCAAGATTTTTCATCGTAATTATTTATAAAGATTCACAAATTAAGTAAGAGAAAAATGGTTTGTAGGTGAAAAAATGCTTTTTTCTGATAACTAACCAGCACAGGCCGGAACTAAACAAAGATTACAACAGAACACGTATATTAAAAAATCGTCATAAGTTTACTACTATCAATTAACCATTGTAAGAAGGCAATTACAATGTGTTTATCTTATATAAAAAATCCGGGTAAGGCAAACAAATCATTTCGTGTAAATGATTTGAGACCAGTATCATTGAGACTTTGGCTCCCAAAGGGAGACGGAAAGTGTTTCTTTTTTAGACAATTGAAGTCAAAATACTTTCTATCCATATCCCGACACCTGTTCCATCGATACAGGACGTTACGATTATATTTAATTCCGGATTAATTGCCAATGCGTTTCGCTTTGCCTTTTCCATATCGAAATTAGTATACGCAAGAAGGTCCACCTTGTTTATCAGAAGGTGCCGGGCTACTCTGAAGAGGGCGGGATATTTAAGCGGTTTATCGTCACCCTCCGTCACACTCATTACCACCACCTTGATATCCTCGCCAAGGTCATATTCAGCAGGGCACACCATGTTTTGCTATCCTTTGAGTATCCAGGTCGGTTTGAATATCGCCCTCTATAACGGCTATATTCACCCTGTCTTTGAGAAGTTCTGCGATTTTTTCAACAATAGAGGTCTTTTCCGGAACCGGGCGAACTCATCAGATGTTTTGATCCCGGTCAAAAAAACAGATCTCTCTCCCCGTTTCTTATCCTTGCAAGCTTATCCTCTGTCTGCTTTTTTATAGAAGCGTTCTCTATTGCTTCCAGTGTCTTATTTATTATCTCCAGCCCTAAATGTCTGCTTTCCGGAGACGCGTTATCTTCCATATATTCCATAAGTGTAAGTATGCTATTAGGCCCGCAGAATTCCTGGATATCTCCCGGCCTTGCAAGTTCCATAAACACCGTGCCTGTCCTGCTCCTGCGGTAACAGGCGGTGCAAAAACTGGGCATGAAGCCCTCCTTCATGGCGCTCACGGTTATTTCTTCCAGACTCCTCTTGTCCGACAGCTCAAACTGTCCAGCCCCTTTTGGCCTTCCCTTCCCCAATCCGCCTGGCGTAGTGCTTGAGGCGGCGCTGGCCTGCGTAATCCCGATGCGGAATGCCGCCTCTCTGATCTCAGGACTTTCCCTTGTGGTTATTATCATGCCTGTATAAGGAACGGCGATCCGAAGGATTGCTATGAGCCTCAGAAAATCGCTGTCACTTACAGGTGAAGGGGGTCTCAAATTAACCGAATGGGCGGGCCTGAGCCTTGGTATGGATATGGTGTGCGGGCCGGTTCCGAACGTATCAAAAAGGTAAGCGGCATGGGATATCAGCCCCAGCACCTCATACCGCCAGTCATAGAGTCCGAAGAGTACGCCCATCCCTACGTCATCTATCCCGCCCTCAAAGGCTTTGTCCAGGGCATACAACTGTCTCCGGTAATCACTTTTAGGACCATGGTGGATTTTTTCGTAGGTAGGCCTGTGATAACTCTCCTGGAATAGCTGGTATGTTCCAATGCCTTTGTCCTTTAGCCTTCTGTAGTTTTCAGCCGTTGTTGCGGCGATGTTTACATTGACCCTTCTTATTTCACCCTTTTCATTCCTCACAGAATAGATGGCATCTATTGCATCAAGGATATAATCGACCGGATTATTTCCGATATCCTCTCCTGCCTCAAGAAGGACTCTCTTATGTCCCATTTCTATGAGGCAGCCCGTCTGTTCTCTTACCTCATCCATGGTAAGTTTTTTTCTCATTGCAGGGTTACCTGCACGAAAGCCGCAGTATAGGCAATCATTTACACAGTAATTGCTGATATAGAGGGGGGCGAAGAACACTAGTCTGCTGCCGTATACGGCATTTTTTATGTAACGGGCGGCGTCAAATATCTCCTCGGTTAACTCCAGATCGATGACGTTTATCAACATCGCCGCTTCTTCAGGGGTAAGCCCTTTCAGCTCCCTGCCCTTTTTTAAAACATCCGCCAGCATAGCCGTCGACGGTGAGGGGGTATTCGTGAGCAAGGATTGAAATCTATCTTCGTCTATAAATGTTTTTTGCATGATTCATAATCTCAAAACAATAACCAGTTCTTTAAGGCTCTTTCTTCATTTATCAATTAATTCCTACTGGTTTTAACTTTTATTTTCCATCTAAATTATTGGTATTTATTCCTTAAGCAACAAGTTTTTCTATATATCCCTCTCTTTTACTCCATACCATTGGTTCGATTCCATAAGCCTTGAGGGCGTTTGCCAATCATCTGTAACAAATCAGCTCTGTCATTTTGCCTGTTTAGCTTTTTAGATGACACAGCTAATCGGCAATAATCTTTTCAGTTCGCCTTTTCATCCTCTTTCCATTTGAGACAGAACCGACTGATTTAGAAATAGCGTATTCCAAAGTTTTGTTGTGTTAAGAATTAAATTGAGAAAACCTTTAGTGAGTATTTTTTCGTTTTCCCGAATTACAGTTAACTCATCTGAACAAACCGCATCAAAAGTTAGAACAGAAGATCTTCTTTTGAATTGAAAAATTGAAACGTTTCTTCGCGCAAAAATTATGTCTCCTTCATAACATAATTTTCCCGAACCTATATCTTCAGGGCTTCTGAAATTTTTAATAAACAGTTGTCCTGCATCTAAATCCTCTGGTCTTATAAATCTTTCACAACCAGATTTTGCAGGTGACAAAACTTCTTCATTGATTTCATCTGCAATGAAACCTATGGCTATTTCATTCCAATTTGATTTATCAGGTTCAATCATTTCCTGTTTCTATTCCAATTGAATTCAGTTTGTCAAACAAAACTTTCACGGACGTTTGATAATTTTTAATTCCTGTTCTTCCATAGCATTTCTAAATTCTTCATCCCAAACATCAGAGATGCGTTTGAAAAACAGTAATGGAAAAATTTATTGCTTAAAATCAGCCGCAGCAATCATTCCTCTCAGAATGTTGGCTGCCCCTGCCCCCAGAGATTGTCTTCAAGTTGTTTTTTAGTCATGTTTTTAAAGCCGTGTAAATAGTCGACAGGCTTACTCTTCTTTGTATCCAGATCATTCATTTGTCAATCTTTCAATAATCTTCAATCTGTATATGTAGCGCCGTGGTTGCCGATATGGTTATTTAAACGCCTCCGCCATCTTTTTCTCAAGCATCTTGTAGCTAAGTGTTTCTTTATAAAGTCCGTATTTTTCCCAAATCTCTTCTTTCCCGTGATACTTATTTGGGTATATCCTGTAGTCGCCCCTGTACTTCTCAGGCGTCAGATTAAACATAAGCGAATTTGCGCCTGAAGAGAGTCCGAGCCGTCTTCCTTCTTCATTTTCAATGGTTTCAAGGGCGGTAGTGACCGGTATCTTTGCCTTTGGCATCAGCAATCTTGAAACGGCCGTTACCTTAAGCGTCATTGCCGCACTACCCGCCGGATGCACAGCCATAGGAGTGGTGTCTGTGGGTATAAACGGGCCTGCGGTCACCATGTTTGCGCCAATGGATTTAATAGTTATTATATCATCCGCTATATCCTCAACCGTCTGTCCGGGCAGCCCGATGAGAAACCCTGTGGCAATAAAATATCCCATCTTCTTCATTTCCATGAGTAGCGCAATCCTATCATCGAATGACTGGCCGGGGTGAAGGGAATGATAGAGCGCCTTGTTTGAAGTTTCAAAACGAAACAGAACGCCGTTTGCCCCGGCATCTTTCATTTTTCTGTAACCTTCTGACGTTCGTTCCCCAACGCTCATAAATATAAAAACCTTACACTTCTCCTTTATTTTTCTGATGATCCCGGACAGTATCTCGTTGGTATAGGATAAGTCGTCGCCCGACTGGAGAACTATAAGTTTATATCCGCGGTGGTTTACGGCGTCATACACGGAATTTACTATTTCATCCGGCGTCATTCTGTAACGCCGGACATTTTTTGAGTCCCTTCTGAGTCCGCAGTATAGGCAGTTCCTGACGCAATAGTTTGAAAACTCTACTATGCCGTGTATGCAGAAAAAATCCCTTAGCCTTGCCTGTCTTATGGTATTTGCCTCTGAAAACATGGCGGTCATCTCCGCATCCTCGCTGGTGCTGAGAAGCCTTATTATCTCTTCGCGTTTAAGCTCTCTGGTGTGGCAAGCCTTGAGTATCTCCAGAAATGCGGCATCGAGCTTCGAAATATCTACATAACTTTTAGGCTCAAGGAGATCCAGTATTTCCCTCGCATCGTCTTCGCTTATTTTTTCCACCGCCGTATCAGAGGCGTAAAGAATCCAGTCACCGGCATGGACGTCAGTAAGCAATGCGATTATCGATCTTTCGCCTTTTGAATCACGAATAGTAATTCTTCTTGCAGGCAAATTATCGGGTGAATCTTCAACGAATAGTACTTTTGCAGGAATGGTAAGGCACATAACAAAACCTCTTTGTTTGCAACAGGTTAGATTTTTGAAAAAGTAGGGGCGAAGCATTTGCCCGTTTGGGTATGAACGCATTCATGATAATTTATAGCAAATGCTTCGCCCCTACACTTTACACTATGCGGAAAACATCGCTATTATTGGAATTTTTCAAAAAACTAAAATGTTACAAGAGTTCTTTTTTTTAACTCTCTTTCCAATCTATCAATTTACCAGACGGCGGAAGGGTTTTTTTTTGAATAAGCATCTGTAAAAGTTCATCAGGGTTGTCCGACCTCAGAATTAGCTGGCCATGTTCCGGTCTTGCGAAGCGTTCTCTGATAATATGGTCTATAAATTGCAGCAACAGATCGAAATATCCTTCTACGTTAAGTATGCCGATCGGTTTTGCGTGCAATTCCAACTGCGACCATGTGACAATCTCAAAAAATTCGTCCATCGTGCCACATCCGCCCGGCATAGCGATAAAGGCGTCGGATAACTGTACCATCAGCGTCTTTCTCTCGTGCATGCTGGCAACTTCGTGAAATTCCGTTACTTCGCGGCGAACAATTTCTCTGGAAAAAAGCGCCTTCGGTATTACCCCGATAACCTCTCCCTTTTCGCGCATAACGGTTTCCGCAATAACTCCCATGAGCCCGACACTGCCTCCTCCGTATACAAGCCCAATGCCGCGGGCGGTTAGTGCCTTTCCCAGTTTTTTTGCCGCATCCTTATATGCGGGACGTTGTCCGCTGTTTGACCCGCAAAATACGCAAATACGTTTTACGGGAATATTGTTTTCCATGTCCATTGAATTTCTGTTCATTGCAAAAAAGAGTTTTTATAACAATTTAGTATTTTGAAAATTTCCAACAAGTGTAAGGGCGAAGCATTTGCTATAAGTTGTTCAACTTCTTATCTTGTCTTTTACAATTTCTTTTTTCAAGCTTGTGATAGAACCAGTAGGATTCAAGTCTTTCGGGCATACTTCCTGGCAATTGAACACAGAATGACAGCGCCATACGCCGTTTTCACTGTTTACAATAGCCAGCCGTTCCTGCCGTGCTCCGTCCCGGCTGTCGGAAACAAATCTGTCAATATTGAGAAAAGACATTGGCCCCAGATAATCTTCGTGCATCGCTGTTATTGGACAGGAAGAGTGGCAGCATGCGCACAATATGCAGTCTATTAACCCATTCAGTTTTGATCTTTCATCCGTACTCTGTATTTGTTCCCCCTCAGAGGGCAATGGCCTTCCGGGCATGAGGTATGGTTTTATCTGCTCGTACTTTTCCCAAAAGGGTTTCATATCGACAAAGAGGTCTTTTTGTATTGCCATGTGGGCGAGGGGGCGAATGGTAACCGTCTTCGTATTCAGTTTGGAAATAAGAGTATTACAGGCAAGCCGGTATTTCCCGTTGATATGCATGGCGCATGAACCACAAACGGCGGCACGGCAGGACGACCGAAAGGCGAGAGAATCATCCCTATGCTGCTGAATGTAAACAAGCCCTTCCAGCACAGTGAGATCTTTTCTCGTAAACGGTATTTCATATTTTTGGAAATATGCTTCCTTATCGCTGGCCGGATTAAACCGGAAGATATTAAAGGAAATGGTATCGTTTGTCATTGTTCTAATAAGGTTTCTACAAACAAGTCCGGGTTGAATCTTTCAATATCGTCCGCCTGTTCTCCAAGCCCGATAAATTTAACAGGGATTTCTGTTTCATTGCACATGCCAAGCACTATGCCGCCTTTTGCCGTACCGTCCAGTTTTGCCAGAAATATTCCGGTGACGTCCACGGCCTCCCTGAACATCCTGGCCTGTGAAATAGCATTTTGTCCGGTAGTTGCGTCGAGCACCAGTAATACCTCATGCGGCGCATCGGGTATTTTTTTTTTAATAACCCTCTTTATTTTTATAAGTTCTTTCATAAGATTATCGTGGGTATGGAGACGTCCTGCGGTGTCTACGATTAAAACATCAACACCACGGGCGATGCTTGCTTCCATGGCGTCGTATGCGACAGCGGCGGGGTCAGAACCCGTTTGATGCTTTACAATATCTGCCCCGATGCGTTTGCACCAGATATCCAGTTGGTCTACTGCCGCTGCCCGGAAAGTATCGCCTGCGGCAAGCATTACCTTTTTGCCTTCCTTCATCAAAAAACTCGCGAGCTTCGCGATGGAGGTAGTTTTGCCCACCCCGTTAACGCCAACTACCATAATGACGGTAGGCCGTTTATCTGCGTATTGAATATCCGTCTGCCACGAATGCAAACCGTCCTTCAGGCGGTCTTTGATAAAATCATTTATTTGTGATGTTTCGGTAATTGCTTTCTCTTTCCATGCCTCGCGTATTTCTTCGATAAGTTTTTGTACCGGACGCACCCCTATATCCGCTCCAATGAGAATATCTTCCAATTCTTCAAGAGCTGATTCATCAATGCCTTGTCTGAATGATAAAAAATCTTTTAAACGCAGCCAAAACCGGCCCCGTGTCTTTTCGAGCCCTTTTTTTAACTTGCCCGGCACAGCAACAGGTTCTTTTTTGATAACGGGTTTTTCTTTTATTTCCTCAACAACCGGTATCTCTTCCGGAACAACAAGCTCTTCCGGTGGTGCTTTCTCCAGGACAGACATTTCAGGCGGGGCGAAAACCGGTTTCACCGGAGGCGCTTTTTCCACTACGGCTGTTTCAGCAGGAACGTGCTTTTCCACCACCGCTTTTTCCGCAAGCACAGGCACCTGATCAAAAGGTACCAGCCGTATCGTGCCTTCTTCTTCAATAACAACCTTTTTTCTCGGTTCAACGGTGTAGTTTATGATGCGGTACCAAAGGCTCTTTTTGGTCTTTTGAATGCCGTTTTTTACTTCAGTCTTTTGTGTTTTTCCCATATATTCCTGTCCTGTTTTTGTATTTTTGTATTTTCAAATGTTAAAAAAAAATCAATTATTGCGGCATCGCTGTTTCAACAGTTTCACAAGGTTCCCCGGTATAGAGATCTTTGCTATCGGAGTGTCAACCTTTCTTTTTCCGTGAAAGTCGGAACCGCCGGTTGCCACAAGGTCATATTTTTTTGCGAGTTTGAGGTATTTCTCCACGGTAGCTTTAGTATATGCAGGGTAGTACACTTCTATTCCCTGCAAACCATACCTTACAAGGTCCTCAATTAAATTATCCCGTTGTGTAAGTCCCGGATGGGCAAGCACCGGAGCCCCTTTCGCTTCTCTTATCAGCTCTATTGCCTCTTGTGGAGTTAAGGTTTTTTTGGGAACATATGCGGGCGCTTTATCACCAATGTATTTATAAAAGGCATCCACTAATGTGCTGGTATATCCGTTGCGCCAGATTACTTCTGCTAAATGCATACGTCCAGGTGAACCTTCCCCTGCAAGATCAAACACTTCAACCGGATTGATCTCTACCTGAAGCCCGTGCAGTTTTTCTATCATTTTGTAAATACGTTCAATTCTGTCCTCACGTGCCTTTTTCATTAATCCAATTAATGCATCATTATGAATATCAATAAAATAACCTAAAATATGTATTTCTGAAGGGTCCAGAAATGCAGAAATTTCTATGGCGGGAATAATTTGCAAATTCCCCCCTTTATTGTATTTGTCTGCCCTCAAAAATCCCTGAATAGTATCATGATCGGTGATGGCAATTGCGGATAAACCCAGTCGTATGGCTTCATCAACAACCTCTTCCGGCGTTGCAGTGCCATCGGAGAAATTTGTGTGTATATGTAAGTCGGAAATGCCAAAATCAGGGGCTTTTTCCTCTTGTATCGTGTCTTTCTGTTTTCCGTTTTTCAGCCAATTGTATACTTTATCTAAAATACCATTAACAAACATCCCGGAATCTTTATCGCCGAATTTTTTGGCAAGTTCTATTGCTTCATTAATAGAAACCTTTGGTGGGATGTCATCTCTATAGAGCAACTCATACACGCCAAGTCTCAGGATGTTCTTGTCAATGACGGCCATCCGGTGCAAATCCCAGTTTTCCGCGGAAAGTGAAATTCTTTCATCGATCTCTTTTACATGAGATCTGCAGCCCGTGACAAGCAACAGGGCAAACTTATATATATCAGGTTTTTCCGCATTCTGCCGGCAGAATTCATCTATTTCCGTTTCCGCTTTGTCTCCGAGTAAATCGAGCTGATACAACGCTTTAATGGCAAGCTCGCGGGCAATTGTTCTGTTGCGCATATAATACTTTCAGACCAAAATAAAAAAAATTAACATAATTAATGAAGAATAATGATGTGTCTCTGAGTTTGATGAATAAAGGGAAAATAAATAGTTGCACAAATGGGAACATGCGGGATTATTATCAATAATCGTCATGCGGCAGCATGAAAATATACTGTAAGGGCTTACAAACAGGGATTTCTATGTTTACTCATAACTTTTGTTTTAATAACTGGTTATAGCATTTGGGAAATATCCTTTTGTGAACTCCTTGAGTATGCAGTACTTTTTTTACATCGAGGCGTCTGGTGGGAGAAGTGTTGAAAAAGGGATAACGTATAATGTTTGCTACCGGTTTATATTTGATCAAAGAGATTCACCATTTCTATTGCCGATAAAGCGGCCTCTGTGCCTTTATTTCCTGTTTTCGCACCAGCACGGTCAATTGCTTGCTCTAACGTTTCTGTTGTAATAACTCCATAGATGACCGGTATTCCGGAGGACAAACCAATCTGCGTAATGCCTTTCGCTGATTCGCTGGCTACAAAATCAAAGTGGGGCGTTTCGCCGCGAATAATCGCTCCAAGGCAAATAACGGCATCATACTTTCCTCTTTGTATAACCTTTTGAGCGGTAATGGGAATCTCGTAAGCGCCGGGTACCCAAAAAACGCCAATATCCTCTTCTTTTACCCCATGCCTTACAAGACCATCAATCGCGCCTTCCAGTAAACGTTTTGTGATGAAACCGTTATATCGGCTCACGATAATCCCAAAGGTCCTGCCCGTACCGATTAATTTCCCCTGATATTCAACGCCCATAAATGATTCCTTCGGAATTCACTAAAAATATGAATAAGGTTGAGATAAAAGTAAAGACCAAAAATCGCTATTTTAAAGGTAGGATGTTAACATATACAAAAAAATCTTTCAAGGCTTTTCCTTTTTAATAAAGCAACCTATTGCACTTATTGAGGTGTTAATTGTTCCTTGTAATTTCTGAAATATCGATGTATTATGAAACTCTTTATTTTATTAGAAAACGAGTAGCATCGCAGAGAAATAATAAGGTTTTGTGTGGATATAAAAGAGGAAGAGTACGGGAAAATCGAAGACGCCAGGATGCCTTTAGGCTCACATTTGGAAGAGTTGCGGCGTAGAGTCTTTTATTCTATCATCGCAATTATTTTCTGTTTTATATTATGCTGGGTCTTTAAGCTGCACATTTTGGATATAGTAAAGCGGCCTCATGGCATTGCTATGCATAAGCTGGGACTTTCCACCGAATTGCAAGTGCTGAGTTATCAGGAAGGTTTTTACGCATACATGAAGCTGTGCTTCATCAGCGCCATTTTTTTAATGTATCCCCTTATCATTTATCAGGCATGGAGATTTGTCAGCGCGGGGCTGTATGCGAAGGAAAAAAGGTACATTCTCGTTTTCTTCCCGGTTTCATACATTGCTTTCGTTATGGGCGGGCTTTTCGGATATTATTTATTAATCCCCTTTGGCTTGCAATTTTTAATAAGCATCCTTGGCCCCGGCATTCAACCCATCATTACGATGCAACAATATGTGTCGTTTGTTTTCCTGCTGACGGTCGCGCTTGGGCTGGTATTTCAACTACCTCTTGTAATGCTGCTTTTGTCAAAGATAGGATTCGTATCTGCAGATAACTTTATTAAGTGGAGAAAATATTCAATACTTGTTATTTTCATTATTGCTGCCATAGTAACACCGCCAGACCCTTTTACCCAGACAATGACAGCCGCCCCAATGATCCTGTTGTATGAATTAGGGATACTCGTGGCAAAACCAACAAAAAAGGGGTTTATTTTACTTGGTATGGTTGTTGGGCTTGGTATTGTCGCCCTCGCGGCAGCATATTTTTATTTTACACATACACGAGGAATGATAGACCTTTCCCGCGTCTATGGGAATATGCAATTACAAAAGGCCGAAGATCATAAGTGGAAAAAGGTATCCTCTGTTGACCGCTTCCATAGCGGCGTTGTTCTCAAAACCGGCGACGGAGAGAAGTCTTCATTTTCGACTAAAAATGGGATTGGCGTAAACATGGATTCGAATACCGAAATGTACTTTATTGATCCATGGAAAATTAACCTCCAAAAAGGGCAAATATTTCTCTCCCTTGCAAACTTGAAAAAAAATCTGGAGATTCTTACCCTAAATGGAAAGATTGTGGCAGATAACGGAATTTTTAATGTCCGGATAACGGAGTACGCCACTATTGTTACTGCGGTAAAGGGAGAAGCCACATTAATGCTGGAAGGTGAAACAAAAAAATTGCTTGAGGGCAGACAGCGCAAAATGGCTGCCGGGGGAGAACCCGTGGATATTCATTCCATAATTGATTGGTCTGAAGGCATCATAACGGATGTACAGGGCAAAGAATAAAACAGCGGAACTCCTCAATAAGTATAACTATTCAGCGTAAACATTACACGACTCCCTGCGGGTTCAGGTTACAAACCAATGTCATTAAGTTAAGAATTATTGTAACACTTTGGTTTAAAAAAAAACGTATTACCGATAAGCTCCGTAGGAGCAACCTGTTTGTAGTAGATAGAATACCATAACAGATATTAGCTCCGTCAGGAGCGGCCTGTCTTCCTGTCAATCATATACAGGCCGCTCCTACGGAGCTATTTACCTGTTGAATTTTATTGTGCTACAAACAGACCGCCCCTAAAGGGGCTACATTGTTTTTTATATCCCCTTGAATTTTTCAAATAACTAAGGTGTTAAGAATTATTTTATTAAAAACAACCCCCTTTTCCCCCTTTATTAACTGGGGATGACCCATATTTTTTGCTGGACACCGTGTTAACCGTATGTTACACTGTGTACATGCATAGAGTAGGAGGTCGAATATTTTCAGATGATGTAATAAAGCGTTTATCAGAAACTATCCAAAAGGAACCGTGCCTATCGCGTCGTAAACTGTCGCGTCTGGTATGCGAATGGATGGACTGGCGGAATCAAGCGGGCCGTTTGCAAGAGATGAGTTGTCGCAAGGCGTTGTTGGAAGTTGGATCGTCGTAAAGAGATCAATCTTCCAAAGGTGAACAGGCATTATGCATTTCAAAAAGTCAATAAACCTGCGGAGGCGCCTCCGATTGCGGAAGTGTCATGCGAGCTAGCGGAGTTGGGTGACGTAGAGATTATACGGGTTACAACGAGAATCCATTCGAAACTTTGGCGTAGCATGTTAGAAGCGCATCATTATCTTGGAAGTGGGCCCCTATGCGGGGCGCAACTTCGGTATCTTGTACGCAGTGAATATTACGGATGGATAGGAGGGCTAAGTTATAGTGCCTGTGCCAGACGGGTGGAAAGTCGCGACGAGTGGATAGGATGGACGGAGGAAGCACGTAAGCGGAATCATACGTTTGTTATCAATAACAGTCGGTATTTAATAGCGCCTACGGTAAGAGTAAAATGTTTGGCATCGCATGTATTGGCAAAATGCCAAACACGTTTGGTAGATGATTGGGAAAGAGTGTATAAATATCGTCCTGTACTTTTAGAAACCTATGTGGAACGAGGACGGTTTTCCGGAAGCTGTTATCGGGCAGCTAACTGGAAGTATGTAGGAGGCACGGAAGGTCGAGGACGAAAAGGAACAGGTGCAACGGTCAAAGACGTTTATGTTATGCCGTTGCAAAAGAAATGGCAGGCGGTGTTGTGTTGTTGTGCCGATGGCAAAGTACATGTTCGCCAAAGAGTGGCACAAAAAGAGCCTCGGGATTGGATAGAAGCGGAACTTGGAGGAACAAAATTGGGCGATGCACGATTGACCTCAAGACTTTTAGAAATGACAGGTATGTTTTATGACAAACCTTTGGCAAACATTCCGCAGGCGTGCGGCTCAGTCAGTGCGACTAAGGCTGCATACCGATTCCTTGACAATGAGAATGTAGATTGGAAGGCGATATTGCAAGCTCATTATGAGGCCACGGAAGAGCGTGTGAAGGAGAATAGTTTGGTTTTGGTAGCGCAAGATACTACGACTCTGAATTATAGCACACATCCGAATACGCAGGGGTTAGGGCCGATAGGTACTAAGAGTAAAAAAGTTCGTGGACTGATGGTGCATGATACGATGGCGTTTACTGAAAGTGGCACACCCTTGGGACTTCTGAATGTGCAATGCTGGGCGCGGGACGGAATAGGCAGCAAACATAAACGACACAAGAAGCCTATCGAAGAGAAGGAAAGCTGGAAATGGGTGGAGAGTTACCATGCAGTATCGCAAGTACAGAAACGCTGTCGAAACAAATCTTTGCTGGTGGTTGTGGCAGATCGTGAGGCCGATATTCACGAGGTATTCGCTGAGCAGTATAATACGCCTGATGGCGCTCAGTTGCTGATCCGTGCAGAACGTTCGCGCAATAGAAAGGTTGTTGATGATAAAGAATCATGCGAGTTTTTGTGGACTAAACTGGAACAGCAACCGGCGATGCCTGTTACGCTACGCCCACCTATGCTAAAAAAGAATATGCCTGCGGTCAGGGTGTGGGCGGTGCTGGCGCAGGAAGTCAATCCGCCTATCGGAATTGATGGGTTAGAATGGATGCTGTTAACCACAGTTGCGGTTAAGCAAGAAAAAGATGCTTACGAACGTTTGGAATGGTATGCTCGCCGATGGGGTATTGAGTGTTATCATCGTATTATCAAGAGCGGTTGTCGTGTCGAGGCCCGGCAGTTGGAGAGTGCTCGTCGTCTATGCAACGCTTTGGCCATTGATATGATTATAGCTTGGCGTATCCATTACCTGACTACTTTAGGACAAGAAACACCTGATGTCCCTTGTACTGTCTACTTCAGCGATTCTGAATGGAAAGCATTGACAACTTTTGCGAACAAGGTCAAGGAGCCTCCTGATTTACCTCCAAGCCTCAATGATGCCGTGCGGCTTTTAGGTAAACTTGGCGGTCATCTGGGTCGCCGTGGTGATGGCCATCCCGGAAGTGAAGTACTTTGGCGAGGCATGTCACGTTTGGCTGATATTGAAGTTGCTTACGAACTTTACACCACTTAGCCTTCAGCTCAATTGGCCGTACAACTACGGTGCTCTTGAAATTTGTGGGTAAAGATTAGCTTTATTAAGGGGGACTTTTCTGGCAGGTTGCTTAACTTAATGACATTGGGTTACAAACCGGAACCCGCGAATGTAGTTTCCCGTGCCATTACGTTCCCAAACAGACACTTCACTATGTTCAGTACAAGGTTTGAGAACGAGTTGTGCTTCGGTAGTTTAATAGATTACGCTGAATAGTTACCAATAAGTTGAGGTAAACAACCCCCTTGCTTCCTTATTAATGGGAAATGCTGTACAGTTGGCAGTCGGCAAATTACAGACGGCAGTCTGTAGAAATTATTATAAAAACCACAGCTTATTGAGAAGTTACAAAACAATTTTTATGCCGTTTTCGTATAGGTAAACATTGAAGTTCGTTGAAAGGGATTAAAATGTATAAATCAGTAAAACTGCACAAATGCCAGGCAGCATATATTGCTGTACTATTTTCTTCCATACTGTTTTTTCAAAACCTTGCCGTAGCGGCATGGTCGACCAGTCCTCTTGAGAATACGGCAATTTGTACTGCCAAGGGACAACAAAGCGCAATCCAGGCGATAGGTGACGGCGTAGGCGGCGCTATTATAGTATGGGAAGATACCCGTAATGTTCACTTTGATATTTTTGCACAGCGAATTGATGCAAAGGGAAATGTGCTGTGGCAGAAAAATGGCGTGCCTGTGTGCCTGGCAGAAGAAAACCAGAGGCAGCCGAAAATTATCAGCGACGGAGCAGGCGGCGTTATTATTACATGGCACGATTTGCGCCGCGGGATTAGTGACAGTGATATTTATGCGCAAAGGATTGATGCAAGCGGAAGTCCCCTGTGGAAAGTGGATGGGATAACGGTATGTGATGAAATTAATGAGCAAGACAGCCCGTGCATCGTTACGGACGGAGCAGGCGGCGCTATTATCATATGGCAGGATACCAGGACAAATTATGATGATTTGTATGCACAGAGAATCAATCACAATGGAGAGGTATTGTGGAAAGAGAATGGCGTTCCTGTTTGTCTGGTATATGGGTCCCAAAGCGCGCCCGTTGCCGTAGAAGATGGCCACGGTGGCGCTGTTATCGTGTGGCAGGATTTCAGAAAAACATTCGCCGATCTCTATGCCCAGCGAATCGATAGCAGCGGCAGTATTTTGTGGGACAAAGCAGGCGTTACCGTATGCGGTGCGCGGGGACACGAGAGCTATCCCGTTATCACTGGCAACGGCGCGGAAGGCGCAATCATTGCCTGGATGGATATGCGAAATGACAATACCGATATTTTTGCACAACAATTGGATGGAAATGGCGACATCATATGGGAGACGGACGGCATTCCCATTTCAATCGCACAGGAAAAACAGGATTATCCGGTGATTGCAACGGATGGAGCAGGGGGCGCGATTATTGCATGGTGGGATTTACGCAGCGGAAAATATGATATTTACGCTCAACGCGTTGACCTTGAAGGAAATTCCTTGTGGAAGGACGACGGATTGCCTGTATGTATTGAAGCCGGCATTCAGAATTATGTAGCAATCGCCGGGGATGGCGCAGGCGGCGCTATTTTATCCTGGAACGATAATCGATCTTCATCATTTGATATCTATGCACAAAGAATTGATTCCGGCGGCAATTCCCTTTGGAACAATAACGGTACGCTGGTGAGCGCTGCAGAGGATACACAATGTTATTCAGCTATTGTGGGTGACGGAAATGGCGGCGCAATTATTGTGTGGCAAGACGAACGTAATACGGATAAGAGTTATTGGGATATCTATGTCCAGAAAATTAACGCGGCAGGATTATTGGGGACTCAATAACTTTTTGGCAAATTGTGGTAGTTGGTAGTTGTGGAATTGTCCCGGTAAAAAATTTGAAGATTTCCATTTTTTGAAAAAGTAGGGGGAGAAGCATTTGTCAGTTCGGGCACGAACTCATTTATGACAATTTATAGCAAATGCTTCACCCCTATACTGTGAAACTACCAGCCAACAGCCTTTTGCCCATTGTATCTGCCAAACATATCCTGCAATTTGTAAAAAATATCCTTTATGGCAGCCATATTATTCATGGCATACAGGTTCCATGAATATTGGAATTGTTCTATAGGCCGTAAAAAATCTTCGGCGTCTTCTTCCGCTACCTTGTTTACCGCCGCGTGCTCCAGCCTTAAAGTAGGAATGCGCTCCTCATTTTTACTAATAAGTTCAGCGGGGATGATACCATTCCATTCTCTGGAAAAACCTTCTACGATATAGGCCTCCCCATATTTATCAAACAATTGATACCATACATGCGCAAAGGCGGTCAGATTATTCTTATCTATTACCCATCCCCATACGATTTCCCCGTCAATCTCTAATTTTTCCAATTGTGAAAAGAAGAGAAATACAGAGTCCTCGCAATCGCCTTGTTTCCGTTGTGCGGTTTCTATGGGTGTTTGCCAATAATCTGTTTTTGGGGGGTCGGCGTGATATTCCAAAGCAAATGCTATTTCTTTGTACGCTTCGTATATTTGTTCTCCATTAACAAATGTATTCGCGCACCATTCCCGGTAAAGCAAACTTTCCGGCAGGATGCAATCTTTGTTTTCACCATTCAAGGGAAATGTATTTATCTGCCACGTATCATGTACAGGTTTATACCCTTTTCCCTCTAAAAACAAATCCGCATACGAAATATCAGCAAATACCCCTGCGCAAAAAGAAGTCGCTATCACTAGGGAAGCAATCATTGAACCGATGAAATACTTCATACTATTCACCTCCTCATATACAATTTTGGAGAATGCACACAGCCCTTTAATTTCTACTTTAACGAAAGTGTTTAAAAATTATTCCTTTAGCCATCGTGCGGCATCTTTTGCCCAGTAGGTAAGAATAATGTCCGCACCCGCCCGTTTGATTGCGGTGAGTATTTCAAGCGCAACACGTTTTTCGTCAATCCATCCTTTTTCTGCCGCAGCCTTAACAATGGAAAATTCTCCGCTGACATTATATGCTGCGATAGGATAATTAAAGTTTTCTTTCAGATTGCGGATAATATCCAAATAGGCCAGCGCTGGTTTTACCATAACGATGTCCGCTCCTTCCTCAATGTCCAAAGAAACCTCCCGCAACGCTTCCACCGCATTGTGCGAGTCCATCTGATACGATGAGCGGTCTCCCATTTCCGGAGTAGATTCTGCCGCCTCCCGGAAAGGGCCGTAAAATCCTGAAGCATATTTTGCGGAGTATGCCATAATCGGTATCTGGCGGAACCCTTCCCGGTCAAGCGCTTCTCTTATCGTGCCGATGCGGCCATCCATCATATCGCTAGGCGCTATGATATCCGCCCCCGCATTTGCGTGTGAAACCGCCTCTTTTGCCAGGAGTTCCAGTGTCTTATCATTGTCGATCTCAAAGTGTCCTGTATGTTCATCCGCCTTGAGGAATCCACAGTGTCCATGGCTAGTGTACTCGCACATGCAAACATCCGTAAGTACCAGTATATCTCTTGCCTCTTTTTTTATTGCCGTAATTGCTTTCTGTATGATGCCGGCATCAGAATATGCGTCAGAGCCCAGTTCGTCTTTCACTTCAGGGATGCCAAAGAGGATTATGCCGGGAATCCCTATTGCTTCCAATTCCTTTACCTCTTCCGTAAGAATATCGACAGACATCTGGTAGTTACCGGGCATAGAGGGTATCGGTTGTTTAATGCCCTTGCCCGGCCTTACAAAAAGCGGCATAATTAAATCATCCACAGAGAGATGCGTTTCCCGCACCAGCCTTCTTATATTTTCATTCTGACGTAATCTTCGCAATCTTTGTTTCGGGAAGCTCATTTTTTCGTTCCTTATAAATTTTTTGTAAAAGTATAAAAATATTATAGTAAATACCATCATAAAAAAAAATTAAAAAGTTACTCATTCACCGCATGTTAGTTTACAGGAATTTTAGATTTTAGATTAATTCAAAATCCATAATTTAAAATTTTATCACGCCAAATTACCGCTAAATTTCTAAAATCAGTCTGACCTGGATATTTGCGCGGCGCCCGGAACTGTCGCCAAACGTGATAGGAATTCTTTGATGAGGCAAGAGCACGCGAGCCAGAATTAAAACATGAGCCATGTCTTCCGTTGCAAAGAACGCAAGAAAGGGGTTCTGAACGTACGGTAGTGTTGACCCTGTCAGGATTGTTTTGCCATGACCCCATGAACGGTTACAAAAAACGGGGTGCGCGGGAGAACGGCGAATTTCTTACAAAAGCAACCCCTGTGACCCGGGATTTACTGAAATTCTGAATAGAAATGCTATCTGCCAAGTTCAGAAGCCGCATTTTCATCTAAGAACCAGTGTAATTCGCCATGCACGGGTTTTACCATTTGTGCCGGCAAGGGCGCTGGCGCCGATTCTTCCAGAATAATCTTTTTTACTGCAGCGGCCTTGTTTTTCCCTGTTATCAGAAAAATAATGCAATGGGCGTTATTAATTACTGGCAAGGTAAGGGTAATTCGTTCCGGAGGCGGTTTGGGGGCGTCAAATACAGGGGCTACCCAGCGTTTTTTTTCTTTCAGAAGGGGATGGTTTGGAAAGAGCGAAGCGGTATGCCCGTCCTCTCCCATGCCAAGCAATAAAAGGTCAAAACGGGGCAACTCTTCGCCTTTTATATGAAAAACTTCCTGCAGTTTTAATTGATACAGGGCTGCCATTTCTGCAGGTCCCACAGAGGTATTGGGCGTATAAATCCGGGAAGACGGAATATCAACATGGTTGAAAAGATGTTTACATGCTAAATAATAGTTGCTTTCCGGATTAATCGGCGGTACACAGCGTTCATCCGTCCAGAAAACATGCCAGGCCTTCCAGTCGATTTCAGAACAGACCGATTCTGAGGTCAATGCGGGAAACAGCAATTCAGGCATAGAGCCTCCGGACAAAGCCACAAGAAAGCGATTTCGTTCAGAGACCGCTTTTTTTGCACATTGGACGATATACCCGGCCATTATTTTTATAAGATCTGTGGCAGGTAAGATATGGTAATTCATGTTCAGTTGTGAAATAGTTATCGTTTAGGGTTAAATACAGGGGTTCCACTTGCGGTCATCAGCCTTTATAAATTCATCTGCCTTGCTGGGACCACAAGTCCCCAATTCATAAAACGCCAAAGGAGGGGCATATTCGCTTTCCCATCCCTGGATGATTGGGTCTATTATTTTCCATGCCAATTCAATCTCATCACTCCTTGTAAAAAGGGAGGCATCCCCCTGTAAAGCATCGAGAATAAGCCTTTCATATGCATCGGGCAGGATGTTTTCACCAAAATCCTGTTCGTACAGGAAGTCCATGCTTACCGTGCGGGTTTTCATCCCGGCGCCAGGCAACTTCGTTTCAAAGCCCAAACGCATTCCTTCATTTGGCTGCAGGCATAACACTAATTTATTTGGAGGCAATTGTTCTTCGGGCGGTAAAGGAAACATTAAATGGGGCACATGCCGGAATTGAATTGAAATTTCAGTGACCTTGCTGTTAAGCGCCTTACCGGAACGCAGATAAAAAGGCACGTTTCGCCAACGCCAATTATCAATAAACAGTTTTAAAACAGCAAAGGTTGCCGTTTCCGTCCCCCGCGCGACGCCCTTTTCATCCCGATATGTCCGGTATTGTGCGCGAACGGTATATTTAGCTACCTCTTCCGGCTTAATGGGGCGAACCGCTTTAAGTACTTTTACCTTTTCGTCACGCAGAGAGGTGGCGTTAAACCCAGCCGGCGGCTCCATTGCGGTGAGTGTAAGCAACTGCAGCAGATGATTCTGAAACATGTCGCGCAATATGCCTGCAGTATCGTAATATCCCGCCCTGTTCCCCAGCCCCACCTCTTCCGATACGGTAATTTGGACGTGGTCTATATAGTTTCGGCTCCAGAGCGGTTCGAAGATTGCGTTGCCAAAACGAAATACCAATAAATTTTGCACGGTTTCCTTGCCAAGGTAATGGTCAATGCGATACACCTGGCTTTCATCAAAGACCTGATGTACATGGTTGTTCAAATCAATGGCGGAAGCAAGATCTCTCCCGAATGGTTTTTCAATAATGATACGGCGCCAATATTCATCCGATTGTTGCGCCATTCCAGCCTCGCCCAGCTTGCTCACTATTACAGGGTAAAGGATTGGTGGCGTAGAAAGATAAAAAAGGCAATTGGCGCCTATGTCCTGTTTTTTACCTAAATCAACCAAAAGCCTGTTTAAGGTTTTGTAATCTTCCAGATTGTCGTAATCCGCCCGGTGGTAAATTAATTTTTTCTCAAATTTAGACCACTTGCAAATTCGGTCTTTACTGTGGCGGGAGTAAATTTCAATGCTTTCCGCTAGTTTTTTGCGAAAACCTTCGCTATCCATTTCAGTGCGGGCGACACCAACAACCGCAAGCTTCTCAGGCAACAGCCCGTCACAATCCAGCCGAAAGAGGGAAGGGATTAATTTCCGCTCGGTTAAATCGCCTGAAGCGCCAAAAATTACAATTGTTGCTGGGTTGGGGATTTTTCTTAAAACATCTTTGTTCAATTTACAGGCGTCAACAGACGCAATAGGTTTTTTTCCCATTTGTTATTTTTCCTTCCAGTTTGCATGAAACACGCCGGATGTATCAATACGCTCAAATGTGTGGGCGCCAAAATAGTCGCGTTGCGCCTGTATAAGATTTGCGGGTAAAAACCCGGAACGATACGCATCGAAGTAGGCAAGTGAAGCGCTCAGTGCCGCTGCCGGTATGCCCAGTTCAAATGCGGTTTTTACGGCGAAACGCCATGAAGCCTGCCTGCTTTGTACGGCATGTTTAAATCCGGCGTCCAATAATAAATTCGGCAAATCGGAGCGGCTCCGGTATGCGCGTGTTATATCATCAAGCAGCTTTGCGCGAATAATGCATCCGGCGCGCCAAATACTGGCAATTTCTCCTAAATCCATATTGTACCCATATTCCTCCGAAGCCCTTTTCAGAAGATTCATACCTTGGGCATAGGAGCAAATTTTGGATGCATAAAGGGCATCCCTAACCGCAGCGATGATTTTTCCCCTCTCATCGGCATAGTTATTTTTTGGGCCGGAAAGGATTTTAGACGCCTCCTGGCGTTCTTTTTTCATGGAAGAAAGAATACGCGCATCCACTGCCGCAGTAATTGTGGGAACGGGCGCCCCTATATCAATCGCATTCTGGCTTGTCCATTTTCCAGTGCCCTTCTGTCCGGCTTTATCCAGGATCATTTCCAACAGAGGGCGCCCGGTTTTGTCGTCTGATTTAGTAAAAATAAACGCCGTAATTTCAATAAGGAACGAAGAAAGCTCTCCATTATTCCATTCAGTGAAAATTTCATGAAATTCTTCCGGGGCAGGATTTATGGTTGATTTCAGCAAGGCATAGCTCTCCGCTATAAGCTGCATATCGGCGTATTCTATGCCATTGTGCACCATTTTAACGTAATGACCAGCACCGCCATGCCCAATATACGCAACGCAGGGCAGCCCATCTTCCGGAGCCTTTGCCGCAATTGCGGACATCAATGGCTCAATCAGGGCGTATGCCTCTTTTGTACCACCTGGCATAAGGCTGGGCCCGAAACGCGCCCCTTCTTCTCCGCCGGAAACACCCATTCCAATATAGCGAAGTTTATTTGACTCCAGCTCCTTTGTCCTTCTTTCCGTATCGGAGAAATACGAATTTCCCCCATCGATAATGATATCCCCTTCATCCAGCCATGGTTTTAATTCGGCAATAACGGCATCAACCGCTCCGCCTGCTTTCACCATAATTTGGATTATGCGTGGACGCTCAAGACTTGCAACGAATTCTTTTGGTGAATACGTCGCGGTAATCTTCTTGTTTTTTGCCTCGCCCGACATAAATTCATGAGTCCTCTCCGCAGTACGGTTGTAAACTGAAACGCTAAAACCGTGATCCGCAACGTTAAGAACCAGATTTTGCCCCATTACTGCGAGGCCAATAAGACCAAAGCTGTTTTTCTGCATGATAACCTCCACTTATGCCACTTTGTGGCATTACTCAGAAGAAAACTCCAAATTTCAAAAAAGTGTAACTATTCAGCGCAATCTATTAAACTACCGAAATCGGTATTCCGGCGCGGGTTCAGGTTGCGAACCTGGACCCGCCATGAGTCGTGTAATGTTTAAGCTGAGAAACCAAAAACGCAACCATTTGTAACAATTATCGGATTTCATTATTTATAGTTTATAAACTGCATTGCAAAGTCATTGTCCAGGTCTTTAAGTTCCTTCATAACCATCTGGAGATCGTCAATCTTTTGCCCTGAAACACGTACCTGATCTTCTTGTATTTTTGCCTGAACCTTGAGTTTTAAATTTTTTATAACTTTAACGATCTCCTTTGCATTGTCAGTGGGTATTCCCGTTTGCAATGTAATCGTCTGCCGTTTCGTTCCCCCAACGGCATCTTCCGTTTTGCCAAAGGTGAGTGCCTTTAGCGGGATATTTCTTTTCGCCATTTTTTCCTTTAAAATTTCCGTCAGTGCTGACAATTTATAATCATCCTCGGCAAACAGTATAATGGTGTCATCTTTATTTAATGTAATCGAGGACTTGCTTCCTTTGAAATCATATCTTACGGCTATTTGTTTTTGCGCCTGGTCGATAGCGTTTTTTATCTCATGCATTTCGACCTTGCATACTATGTCAAATGAATGCGTTTCAGCCATAATTATCTCTCCTTACATTACATGATATAATAATCATAAATTTTAACATTTGTAACACTTTGGTTTTTTTTGAAAAAACCGTCTTTTCGTGAACCCCATGCTTCAGCATGGGGTTCACGAAAAGACAATTAATACCCCAATTGTCTTATTTCCTCTTCCGAAAATCCGACGTAATGGGCGACTTCGTGACGGACTACTTTTTTAATCCTTTGTTTAATCTCTTCTTCCGAACGGCAGACAGATTCTATATTTTTCTGGAAAAGAGTAATCTTTTCCGGTAATGTGCCCGAATGCCAGACACTTTTTTTGTTCAGGGGAATACCCTGAAAAACTCCGAGAAGCATCCTGTTTGGCTTTAACTGCAGTTTTTCAAGTATATAGGTACTGGGTCTGTCTTCCACAACGATAGAAACATTTTCCAGGCGGGTTTTTATGTTTTGCGGCAATTCCTTTATTGCATCCAGCGCCAGTTGTTCGAAATGTGTTAAGCCCTTGTCGTGCGGCTTTTCATTTACTACCTTGCCAAAAAAATATTCTTCCGCACCGACTATTTTATATTTGATAATAAACACCTTGCCAACAAAAAAGAGCAGTCCGCCCACCATAGATAATACAACCCATATATTCCAGCCATGCATCATCATAACACTGCCCAATGCCCCCAAAAGCGAAGCAATGGCAAAGAACCCAAGCAATGCAGAGAACCCTCTGGTATCCGTCTCGCATACTTCATCAAATACCAACGGAGATATCTGCTTACTGCAGCGAGAGCATTGTAGTGTGCTGCCTTTACAAAATTCTTCCATATGGTGCGTTTTACCACAATGAAAACATTTAAGTGGGATATCGTCTTTTACCATAAGATATAATATAAAACAAACAGAGCGTTTAACCACGAAACACGAAGGGCACGAAGAAAAATTTACAAAAAGAAGAGATTTTCCCAAGGGAATACTATATTGCCCTCCAAAATCTTACACAGAGTACCCCACAAAAACCACTTAAATTATGGTTAAAAGCATTTATTTCCCCAAAACCTAATTTGCTGGATAGACATTTCAATGTTTTTACTTAAACAATGCACAAACCCACCTCTTAATCCTCTCCCGAGAAGGAGCTTATCAAATTCCCGTCTTGGGAGGGGTAGGGGCGGGTAAAAATGAATGCCGTTGAGTTTTCGTCTTTTAAAAACCCAACCTAATTTGATTGACTATAAAAGAAAAAGCATCCACAATAGTATATCGTTTTCTCCTGCCAGGCATATAGCGGCACGCAGAATATTAATATGAACGTGTATTTTGATATGATTTGAGCAAATCAATTTAACAATCAATTTGTTTTTACAAAAAATGAGTTATTTTAAATCAAATCCCTATCGTATTATCCTCTTTGGCTTTATTTTTATTATCATAATCGGCACCTTCCTTTTAGCCCATCCTGTCTCTTCGACTTCAGGCGAACCGCAATCAGTGACAGACGCTTTTTTTGCCGCTACCTCAGCAATTTCCACCACCGGTTTGAGCGTTGTAGATATAGGGAAGTTTTATACAATATTTGGCCAGGTGATAATCCTTATGCTTTTCCAAATTGGCGGGTTGGGGTATATGATCTTTATTGTTTTGATAATGTATGGGCTTGGCATTCGATTATCTTTAAGCGGCAGAGTAGTTTTAGAAGAATCCTTTAGTTCGCATCCTTATGAAGATATTTTACGGTTTAGTAAAATTATTTGCCTCATTGCCTTTGTATTTGAATTTTCCGGCGCTGTATTTCTGACCCTCTTTTGGATGAAGGAATTTCCCTTAAAAGAGGCGGTGTATTTGGGCATATTTCATGCTATTTCAGCATTTTGCACTGCCGGTTTTAGTTTATTTCCGGATAATTTTTGTACATATGGTAACAGCATTTATTTTAACTTTGTCATCAACGGCTTATGTATTGCCGGCAGTATTGGGTTTCCGGTGATCTATGATATTTATCAAACATTTTTTGTGAAATCGCCGGAAGATGAAATGCTGCGGAAGATTTCAGTTCATACGAGGCTGGTAATGGTTATGATGCCGCTTCTCATATTTTCCGGGTGGATTTTGATTTTTCTTTTTGAATGGCATTCCCCGTTTCCTACTTTTAAAGACAGGGTGTTGACGACATTGTTTCAGACAATTTCCACTTCTACCACAACTGGGTTCAATACGGTAAATATCGGCACGATGAAAATCTCGTCATTGACTATGATGCTTCTGCTGATGTACATAGGCGCACCTGCCGGAGGCACCGGGGGAGGCGTTAAATCTACCACCTTTGGCGTCCTGATTGCGTCTATTTTTTCGGTTGTTTCGATGGAAGAAGAACCCATATTGTTTAATAAACGTATATCGGCAAAAATCAGGGCAAAGGCATTTGCTATCTGTACCCTGGCACTGCTCGTGATTATTACGGATATATTAATTCTCTCTGCCACTGAAAAGGCAGCATATATTGATATTGTGTATGAAACCTTTTCTGCCTTTGGCACTGTAGGGCTTTCCACAGGAATTACTCCTTCACTAAGCGTCGCCGGCAAGTTCATTATTTGCGCCACAATGCTGATTGGGAGGATAGGCCCGCTCGTCATAGGCTATTCCGTTTGGAGCAAGAAAAAAACAGTTTCCATTAAATACCCGCAAGGAATTTTTATGGTGGGTTAGTAAATAATAATTTTAAAGGAGTAATAAAGGCATGAGACAATTTGCGGTAATTGGATTGGGAAGGTTTGGCTTCAAGGTGGCAGAAGTATTGGCGAAAAAAGGAGCATCGGTAATTGCGATTGACCGGCGGCAGGATTTAATAGAAAAAATAAGCGATTTTGTTACCAAGGCAATTCAGATAGATAGCGCCAATGAAGAGGCGCTTATAGCCAGCGGCATTAAGGAGGTAGATGTGGCTATAATCAGTATTGGCGAAAATATTGAATCGAGCATCCTCACCACGGCACTGGTCAAAAATATTGGCATAAATGAGATCATTTCCCGTGCGTGTACCTCGCTTCACGCACAGATATTAAAAATGGTAGGTGCCACACGCGTAATATTCCCCGAAGAAGATATGGGTGTTCGCGTGGCAAACAGTGTTTTGTCTCCGGGCATATTGGAATACATGGAACTGGGCGCAGATTATACCCTTGCAGAAATTGAAGCGAAAAAAGAGTGGATTGGCAGCACGATAAACGTATGGGATGTAAAGAATAACTTTGGGGTTAACGTTGTGATTATAAAGAGGAAGATTGTTGAAACTGTGGAAAAGGCAGAAGAGGCAAAAGAGACAGAAGAGGCAAAAGAAAAAGAAATAAAAGTACTGCCCACCGCCAATTATAAAATTGAAGAAGGCGATGTTTTTATTATTTTAGGCGATAAGAAAGATATCGAGAGATTTGAGAAAAAATGGAAATAATGACAGGTTTTTCTTCTCAGTCCATACAATTTTACTATCCTTTTACAGTATTCCACGATAAAAAAATCTTTTTTTATAAGCTTTTCGTATCCTCTCGAAATTTCATGGTAAAAGATTGGCAAAGAACCACGGATTCCCATAAAAGTAACAAAAGATTATGTTGAGAAATGAACGATAACATGCTATTTTCTTACCATAAACATACTCAAGGGGTTCACAAAGTGTGATTTCAAAAATGCTATAACTATTTATGTCAACAAAAGTTAAATCTAGTTTTAGAAATCCCTGTTTGTGAACTCTTACAGTATAATCTCTTTCTATTCATCACCACACCCTAACATGGACAAGCGGAAACCAAACAAGCATGATAACGATAAAACAAAATTTTTTATAGGAACAATTGGATTTTAATCTGGATACCAACAAACAATAACCGTGAACTTTTTAATAAATAATAAATATATTCCAAAACGCCTGCAGGAGAAAATATATACCTATCTTCGCGGGCTGGTTAAATTACACAGTTCGTCAAGAGCGATCTCCCTTGGCGTTGCCATCGGGATATTTGTTGCCGTGACGCCAACTATCGGACTACAAATTTTTATCGCCGCTTTTCTCTCGTCGATCTGCAATGCCAACCGGCCTGCGGCTATTATCTTTGTATGGACAACAAATCCAATAACCTTTCCTTTTGTCTATGGGTTTACCTACTGGGTGGGCAACCTTTTCTGGAGCGGCCCTCCGCTCTTTAAAGTCAAAGAAATTTTAATGAAAACTGACCATGCATTGGATAAAGGGGAAGTATGGCATTTCTATGACCGGTTAAAAACAATCCTGGCTCTCTGGAGAAATATTTTCATCCCCCTCACAATCGGTGGAATAATTGTGGGCGCTGTTGCAGGGGGTATTGCCTACTTAATTACATTGCGGGTGATTCTGTATTGTAAAAAGCATTTCAGGCACACCCACCACGAAGATACATGAATTTCTGCCGGTTCAATATGAAGGACGGCATATCGTTTCAGCGAGCGGAATCCGCCCTGGAACATTTTCTCAAAAAGTTAAACTGTTGCCTTGTTTTTAAATTTTCAAGCCAAATGAGAAAGGGAATAAAAGAATGAATATAACCTTTATCGGTGCGGCAAGAATGGTTACCGGCTCTTGTTTTTACATCCAAACGAAAGAGGCAAATCTGCTCATTGACTGCGGTTTTTTCCAGGGGTCAAAAGAAAATGAAGAACAGAACGCCAACTCTTTTTCCTTCGACCCCTCCGGGATACACTATCTTTTGTTGACGCATGCCCACCTTGATCATTCGGGACTCATTCCAAAACTGGTGAAAGATGGTTTTAAAGGGAAAATACTTGCCACAAACGCAACGGTTGAATTGTGCCGTATCATGCTTATGGACTCAGCTTATATACAGGAACGTGACGCAGAATGGGACAATAAGAAACGGGGCTGGGCTGGGAAGCCTTTATTAACACCCTTATACACTGCCGATGAAGCCGCCGACAGCCTTGATTATTTTCAGGGAATAGAGTATGGCACAATAGAGGAAATCGGGAACGGGATAAAGGTGAGATTTCAGGATGCAGGGCATATTTTGGGGTCTGCGATTGTTGAGTTGTGGGTAAACGAAGATGCCTCCGGAGAAAAAAAGCTCGTTTTTTCAGGCGATCTCGGGCAAAAAAATATACCTGTTGTAAATGACCCAACTCCCATAGAGGAAGGGGACTATGTATTTATAGAATCCACTTACGCCAATCGGAGACACAAGGGCATAAACGAGACAACCGAAGAATTAAGACAAGCGGTAACAGAGTCATTGGAAAGGGGGGGGAATATAATTATCCCCGCCTTTGCCGTTGGACGAACACAAAACATCCTCTATCTTTTAAAAAAACTATCGATAGGGGGGAAATTAGACCATCTCCGGGTCTTTGTTGACAGCCCAATGGCAATACGCGCCACCAGGATTACACTAAATCATCCGGAATGCCTTGATGATGAAACCCTTGAGCTTATCAGGGAAGGGAAATTTTCCGGAAGCAATCTTTCGTTAGAATTTACAGAAGCCGTGGAAGCATCCATGGAATTAAACAAGATAAAACGCGGTGCGATTATCATTTCTGCCAGTGGGATGTGTAATGCAGGCAGAATTCGCCACCATTTAAAACACAATTTGTGGCGCCCGGAATGCAGCGTTATCTTTGTGGGATTCCAGGCATATGGTACGCTGGGAAGAAAGATTGTAGAAGGCGCCTCTATGGTAAAACTCTTTGGTGAAGAAATTGCCGTAAAAGCAAAAATTTATACGATCGGAGGTCTTTCTGCGCACGCGGACCAGGAAGGGCTTATGGACTGGCTTAATAAATTCAAAAGAAAACCCAGGCGTATTTTCGTTATACACGGCGAGGAAGAAACGGCGCTCGGCTTTGTTGACGCCATTAAGAAACAGCTAAACACCGACACCTGCGCACCGCTTCGCATGGAAGTTGTTACCATCTAAGACTATGCCGTCACAGTTACAAACACTTTCATGATTCTTTCAGGCAAAGACAGGTTTTAAACCTGTCTCCGCCGGACTACCACGTTTTCTTTGGAAAGGAGGATGGTTTCATGCACAGATTATTTAAAAACAGATCGAAAAAAACCGGTTTGCCTCCAGGGTCTCTTATTCATATTGGCGAGAAGAAATTAGCGAAGGTAAAAATAACTGCCATGGAATACAGCGGGACAAGCTGCCTTGAAAGGGAAATACCGGACATTAATGAATGCTTTCCGCTGAAAAACGACCAAATGACAACGTGGATCAATATCTGCGGTATTCATAGTATTGAAAACATTGAGAATATTGGAAAACTTGCAAATATACACCCATTATTGTTGGAAGACATAATGAACACAGACCATCGCCCAAAAATGGAAGATTTTGAAGACTATATCTTCATCGTTCTGAAAACGCTTACTTTTAACGAAGACGATAAACGGATTGATGCAGAGCAAATAAGTTTAATCCTTGGCCAAAATTATGTTATTTCCTTTCAGGAAAAGGAAGGCAGTATTTTTACTCCCGTCATAGGCCGGATTAAAAATGGCAAGGGACGCATAAAGAAAATGGGCGCAGATTATCTGGCTTATGCGCTCCTTGATGCTATTGTAGACGGTTATTTCGTTGTGTTGGAAAAGATGGGGGAATACATCGAGGACATAGAAGAAGAATTAATTACAACGCCTTCCATGGAAACCCTTCGAAAGATTCATAACGTTAAGCGCGAGATATTGTTTCTGCGGAAATCCATCTGGCCGCTGCGGGAGGTAATTAATACCATGGACAAGGGCGAACTACCCCTTATACGAAGCTCTACCTACGTTTATCTGCGAGATGTGTACGATCACACCATACATATTATCGATACCATTGAAACGTTTCGCGACATGGCGACAGGAATGCTTGATATTTATCTTTCAAGCGTGAGTAACAAGCTGAACGAAGTTGTGAAGGTATTAACCATTATCGCAACAATATTCATGCCGCTCACTTTTATTGCAGGTGTTTACGGAATGAATTTTAAATATCTTCCCGAAGCAGAATGGCGCTGGGGATATTTTGCCGTTTTAATGGCAATGGGTATCATCGGGACGACTATGGTTGTGTATTTCCGGAAAAAACGATGGATATAAATTATGGCTGCTGTTTGTTTCCAAACAAACCATGTGCCGGGCCGGCCGAAGCATCTGTTTGGGAACGAGCCGTGTATCGTTTACGCGGAATAGTTACTATATTTTCTACTTATCCGTTCTGAGTTCTTTCAAATAGCTTTCCATCTGGTAAAGATATTTTTCCGAGGCAGCCAGTGATTTTGTTCTTTCTTCATCTGTTGCTGCGCTTTTTGCCTGCAGGCTGTTTACTTTTGCCCGTATATTGGCACGATAACTTTTATAATAAATAAAAAGATCACGTTCTTTTTCCGATTTCATAGCGGGGAAAAAATCATTATAATATTCAAGAAATAAGTCTGACAAATCCTTTCGGCCAAATGCATCCAAATCCATACATAGGAAAGCCACTTCATTTAATACATCAATTTGACGAAAATCGTCATTGAACTCAATACAATCGAACGGCACCGGATCAGGTAATAAGAAAATATTCCTCGAATGTAAATCCCCATGGCAATCCTTGCAGAAGCCCTCTCTAAGCCGGTAGGCTATCAACGCCTTATTCTTATCCATAAACTTATCAGAAAATTTGATAGCATTGGCGATGATAACGCCGAATGTGCTGCCCAGTTGTTCCGTTATAAATTTCTTTTCTGCTGCCAGGTCATTGAATTTTTTTCCGATATCCGATAAATCCTTTTCATAAATAATCGTTGTGTTTTTATGAAATGAAGCTATTTTCTCTGCCAGCTTTTTGATATCTGATTCGGTTACCAAATGCTGCGTCAGCAATTTATCCATTTGTTTTTCTGTGTCCAGTCTATTCATTTTTACTGCGTAATCTATTATGGTTCCCTCCTTCCCACCGATAATAATTTTATCCTGCGATTTGCGTACAGGCAACACTTCGAGATAAACATTGAGGGTTAGCCTTTTATTTAATTCTATCTCCCTGTGGCAATAATAATTGCGACGCTCAAGGGTGGAAAAATCAAGAAAGGAATATTGTACCGGCTTTTTAATTTTATATACGAATTGATCGCATAAAATCACCCATGATATATGGGTTTCAATTAATTCCCTTTGGCTGGTTTCTTCCGGGAATTCGCCCCCGGACAACAGGTCATTGATTTGCTTTGTTGTCATTTTTAATTTTCAAATATTCAGAAGTCTTTCGCAACATTTCATCTATATTGTCATCAGTTGACTTCAATATCAAATGAGGCTCGTTTAATGGTTCATTTTGCCGGCGAATGTGTTTATAAACCTCAAAATCCGCTTCACTGTATGGCCTGGGCTTTTTTAATCTTTCTCTTATTATATTTTCATCCGCCTGAACCTCTATAAAGAAAATATTGCCCTTTCCCTTCATTTCCTCAACAAACATTTTCCTTGTATCTTTTCTATGAAAAGTGGCATCCAGTACTAAATTATTTTTTTGTTGTATCGCTTGCTCCATCTGTTGAAGCATTTTATCATATACCGCCCTTTTCTCCTGTTCAGAATAAACGCTTTCTTTAAAAAGTTCTTTCCTCACTTTATCACTGCTCACATATCCGGCGTTGATCATTTTTGCAAGCCTGGAAGCAAAATAACTTTTACCTGAACCCGGTAAACCGAAAACAATTATAATCATCATTGTTTGACCTGATTTTTGTTATTTAAAATTAAATGATAGGTTTCGAAAATTTGATCCGGCTTTGTTACTATCGTTTTCCTGCTGACAGTGTCAGATAGATATTCAATTGAGTAAATATTTCAGTTTTCTCAGGTTAAGAATAAGAATACTTCCATCGTCTTTTATATCAATAAGCTTTTCATTTCTAAAATCGCTGAGGGTTTTTATAAGAGATTCATTTGCTGTACCCGTTCGGTTTTGGCAGTGAGGAAAATGAACGGTGTATTTTTTATTCCATCATTTTTATGAACGGCATGCAGTACCCCGTAGCCCTCCGGCACAGGCATCATAATATCGCAAATGTCAGATCAGGCGAATGCTCGAGTGCTTTTCCAATACCGGTTTTCATTCCCTGAATTCAATTATAATTAAATGAAAAAAATAACCTTTAATCATAGGCTACCTGACCACTGATTTCAATCAGCGACATCCTTTATTACCTGATCAGCGTTTACCTTTGCAGTGGTTTTCCATGGGATATTGGATTATAACAAGGGTGGATTATTTATCCGGCCCCCTTTTTTAATTTAATTACTATAATACAACAACTGATTTTCAGAAAGCGCTATCAAGCAAGATATCGAAAAATTTAAATCAGGAATTGAAAAATGAAGTATGAAAAGTCAGAAATAAAAAAGTTGAAAAAAGTAATCAAACGACCCTTTAAGTCAATACGCAGTGCTGAAATGAGTGAACGAGCAATAATCAAATTGCGCGATGCTTCCCGAAAAGATACATATTCAGTATATGCTATGATGGAAAGTTCCGCCACAGGAATTTCAAATGAAGAGGCTGATGATCGCATTTTAAAATTTGGTTTGAACGAGGTTGGCTACGATAAAGCGCCATCATGGCTTAAACAATTAATAAAAGCATTTATAAATCCATTCATTTTTATCCTTCTATCAATCATCATAATTTCTTTTGTGATTGATGTGGGGCTGGCAGCGCCTGGTGAGCAGGATTATAAAACGGTAGCAGTTGTTTCTGTTATGGTTATTTTTAGCGTGCTACTTAGTTTTTTCCAGGAGTTTAAAAGTAACCGTGCGGCCGAACAGTTAAAGCGCATGATAAAAACAACGGCAACAGTACTTCGTCAATCAATCGGTAAAGGCGAAATACTAATGACACATTTAGTACCTGGTGATGTCGTTTATTTATCCGCCGGAGATATGATCCCGGCAGATTGCCGCATCGTGCAAAGCACCGATTTATTTGTAAGTGAATCTATGCTCACAGGCGAATCACTTCCAGTAGAAAAAATGTATTTGCCAATTGGTGATGTGGATAATAGCCAACCTATTGAGCTTGGTAACCTATGCTTTATGGGTACAAACGTAGTGAGCGGATCAGCAAAAGCAGTAGTAATTACTACAGGTGCCAACACCTATTTTGGCAGTATCAGCAAGGGTATTGTTGGCGACAGACCGGAAACTAATTTCGATAAAGGGATTAATAAAGTGAGTCGCCTGCTCATTCGCTTTATGCTCATCATGGTACCCATTATTTTTCTGATAAATGGTTTAGTGAAAGGGGATTGGAGGGATGCCTTACTCTTTGCCATTGCAGTAGCAGTAGGATTAACACCTGAAATGTTACCTGTGATCGTTACTTCAAACTTAGCCAAAGGTGCAGTAAGCATGAGCAAACACAAGGTGATAGTAAAGCGATTAAATGCTATTCAAAACATTGGTGCAATGGATATGCTTTGTACCGATAAAACGGGTACATTGACTTTGGATAAAATTGTGCTGGAAAATCATTTAAATGTTTTTGGTGAGGAAGATGATGAAGTTTTGAAATGGGCTTATCTGAACAGTTACCATCAAACAGGCTTAAAAAACTTATTGGACAAAGCGGTGCTGGAACATGTAGAGGTAAAAGACTACTTAAGAGTAGAAGAGCATTTCACCAAGGTTGATGAAATTCCCTTTGACTTTCAACGCAGAAGAATGAGCGTTATATTAAAACAAAAAAACGGCAAACATTTACTCATTTGTAAAGGCGCCGTGGAAGAAATGCTGGATCTATGTACGCATAGTTTTGACCCTGGAGAAAATCGCCAATTGCATATTGGGCGGGATAAAGTGGTTTTGATGGATGATTTTATGCGAGGAAGAGTTTTAGAAACTTCCACAAGATCAAATGAAAAAGGGCTTCGCGTCTTGTTGCTTGCTATCCGTGAATTTGAGGGAGACCGGCCTTTGACCTATTCCGTTGCAGATGAAAGTAATCTTACACTAACAGGATTTATAGGTTTTCTTGATCCGGCTAAACCATCCGCAAAACCAAGTATTGAGGCACTACATAAATTGAATATCGAAGTAAAAGTATTGACAGGTGATAACGAAATTGTTACCAAAAAGATTTGTAAAGATGTTGGCATCCCAATTCAAAATATCATGTTGGGTAATGAGTTGGAGTTGATCTCTGATGAAGAACTAACTGATCGGATAGACGAGATTTCCATATTTGCCAAATTGAGTCCTTTGCAAAAAGTAAGAGTAGTACAAGCGTTAAGGGCAAAAGGTCATACCGTTGGGTTCCTGGGAGATGGTATCAATGATGCGGCTGGTTTAAAAGAAGCAGATGTAGGTATTACGGTGGATACTGCCGTTGATATTGCAAAAGAAAGTTCAGATATTATTTTATTGGAAAAAGATTTAATGGTTCTGAGGGATGGAGTAATTTATGGTCGCAGAACTTTTGGGAATATTATTAAATACATCAAAATGGCCACCAGCGGTAATTTCGGGAATGTATTCAGTATTTTAGGAGCCAGTGCATTTTTACCCTTCTTACCCATGTTGCCCATTCAATTATTGGTACAAAACCTTTTATATGATGTTTCACAAACTTCCATTCCATGGGATAACGTGGATAAAGATTTTCTGGAAATGCCGAAGAAATGGGATCCATCCGGGATTCAAAGATTTATGGTTCACATCGGCCCTATCAGTTCCATTTTCGATTACATCCTTTTTGCAGTAATGTTTTTTGTGTTTAAGGCGAACAGCCCTGAGCATCAAAGTTTATTTCAAACAGGCTGGTTTGTGGAAGGTCTGCTTTCTCAAACATTAATTGTACACATGATCCGGACCAAAAAAATTCCATTTATTCAAAGTTGGGCTTCTGCTCCGGTGATTGCATTAACCTATTTAATTATGATGACCGGAATTGCGATTCCATTCACACCTTTAGCAGAAGTTTTTTTTCTGCAGCCGCTTCCTTTTTCTTATTTCCCTTGGTTGATCGGTATTTTGGCCGGATATTGCTTCCTTACCCAATACATCAAAAATTGGTATATCAGAAGATTTAATCAGTGGCTTTAAAGTTTTAGGGGGAATTATGGATGAAAATACCGGATGCATTAATTTAATAAATAGAAAAATTGTTCGGGTGTGAGCTTTAAAGACTAATATTCTTCTTGAATTCCATACCAAAAATTTCAGAGGGTTCTCTTTCGGATGAGCAAAAAAAACGGTTGCTTGAAATAGCTGATAAATATCCCGTTCACAAAACAATGCTCAGCAAAACACAAATCATCACCACACCCATGAAATAGTTTACATAAAAGTCAGTTGAAAATAAGGAAAACAAAGTTCCGGCATCTTCTTCTTCTTCAACTTCTATAACAATATCAATGTCCCTGGTCATTCTAGGATTTGTATAAAAATTAGCTGCTATCGAACCGGTAATCATGTAAGGTATACGGGCAGGCTCTAATCTTTTTACAACTATTTTCAAAAACCCTGATCTCGTTAATCAAGAAAAATCCTTTTAATAATTAAATACTTAATTTGTAAACCAACATCTGCAATAATAATTGTGTACAGATTGGGTTGTGTCTTTGATATCTGTTCTTCATCTGATTTAACGGAATCTACATTTGATGCTGATAGTCTAATCTTTTGTAACACTTTGGTATAATGCCAAAGATTCTGTTATAATAATATTGTGATAATAAAATATTTGCATTGGGCAAAGTTTTCCTCAAGGATTGTGCTTAGGTTTATAAATAGAAAGTCTTTCGTTGTTGAAAAACGGAATAATAATCCGTATAAAAAATTTCTTATTCACGAGGTTCTCTATGAAAAAAATACATTTAGTATGGTCTTTTTTCTGTGTTATGTATGTTAGCCTTGCCATAGCAGCACATGCTGAAGAAAAAATAATACAGGGGAAAGAAGAAATCGAAAAGAGCATTTGTGAATTAAATATAAAAGGGCAGATAGAAAAAGAATTTCATCTTTATGTTACAGACGGCTATCAGGAAATGGCAGATGGTGAAATGATATATTTCTGGGGATTCACGCATGCAAAAGATTTTGCCGATGTGGAAGAAATTAAAACGAAGGCGGAAAGAAATGCAAAATTATTACCACTCAAAGTGCCGGGTGATGAGATACGTTTAACATCAGGCAGGAATTATGTTGTTGTTTTGCATAATGCCGGATGGTATGAAACAGAAGAACACTCAGGCATTAATCATGTAGCTCACACTATACATTTTCACGGACTGGATTTAATTCCCGCCCTTGATGGTGTGCCGAATTTACCGTATCCTTCTGTTTTTCCAGGAGAAATATACCGGTACTTATTAACCATTCCGGAAGATATCGAAGGTACGTATATGGGGCATTGTCATGTGGATTCCACAAACCATATTATGAGTGGAATGTATTTTCCCATCATAATAGAAAAAAAACCGAATGAAATTTATGGATATACATTTGACAGGGAATATACCCTTTTTATGAGTGAGTTAGATAGCGAATATATGGAGACGCTCAGGGAAGTAGGTGATATCAGAAGGGGTCTGGATTGGAATTCGAACTATTTTATGCTCAACGGAAGGATTTTTATGGATAACCTGACGCATCCGCTGTCGACCATAAATGACCCCAAAACAAGAATCGTTGCATATGATGGGGAAACTGTCTTGGTCAGATTATTGGCCTTAGGGTATGAACATATTTTTGCCTGGCATCCGCACGGTTTTCACGGTTTGGTAATCGGTACTGACGGCAGGAAATTTCCTTTTGCCTACGAAAAAGATACCTTACTTATTGGCTCTGGTGAAAGATATGATATTCTCTACAAAATCCCTGATTTTTCTTCAAAAAGAAAATGTCTGTCGTGTAATTATGGACCAGGGATCAGCATTGCTCACGACCACAATATGAAGGGTATGGTAAGCGGGGGGATTTATCCTCATGGGCCAATGACCATTTTTGATATTCGACCAAAAAAGATGACGCCATAAAATAAATAAGAGATTTTTCCCATGCGCTTTCTTATTATGTGTGCTGCGGTTAAAAAAAAAGAATAATTTCTTAGAACTTAAAAAACAGCTCATACGAAAGGAATTGTATGTCAATATCTATTAAGGTAAAAGAAGGAATCGCCGCTTCGTCCTGGATTGTGAATATCTTTGAGGATCGTTCTCAGGTTGTTTCTAAAGAGAAAGAAGTGTATGACTTTAGACTGGGAAACCCGAAGATAGAACCTCCTTTGGAGTTTGTTGAGGAATTGAAGAGGGTTGCAAATAATCCCTTTCCGGAGATGCATGGCTATTCAGCTTTGGCAGGACATGTTCAGGCGCGGGAGGCAATCGCTAAAACGCTGTCAAAAGAAAGAGGACTTCCTTTCACTGCGCAGCATGTAATTATGACCGCTGGTGGCGCCGGTGCATTAAATATTATTTTGAAAGCGATTTTGAATCCTGGCGATGAAGTCATTGTTTTGTCACCTCTCTATTTGGAATATCCCTATTACATAGATAACCACGGTGGGGTTTGTTGCGTGGCAGAAACAAACGCGGATTTTACCTTAAACATTGATGCTATAGCAGCAAAGACAACGCCCCGTACGAAGGCAATTATCATAAACTCGCCGAATAACCCATCCGGGATGATTTACTTTGATGAAAGTTTGAAATCTACCGCAAGGCTTCTGAACGAGAAAAACCGACAGTTTGGAAATGACATTTTTTTGATTTATGATGCGGCGTATCAGGACATCGTTTACGATGGCAATAAGCTTCCTGACATTTTTAACATCTATTCAAACACCATTTTTGCGGCCTCGTATTCCAAACCGCTTTCGATTCCGGGGGAAAGGATAGGGTATGCAGCCGTCCACCCTGCAATGAAAAATTCCAGGGAACTTATGGAGGCCTTGACATTTGCTAATCGCGTTCTTGGGTATCTGAGCGCCCCTGTCCTTATGCAACATGTCGTTACAAATCTTCAGGGTGTTTGTGTTGACAGGGCGGAATATCAGGGAAGAAGGGATATGTTTTGTAATGCGCTGCAGGATTTTGGTTATTCATTTACACGACCAATGGGTGCTTATTATATCTTTACAAAAACTCCCGGAGATGACCTTGTATTTACGCAAGAACTGGCTAAAGAAGGAATACTGGTGCTTCCGGGGAAGAGCTTTGGAAGAAGTGGATATATCAGAATCGCCTTCTGTGTTAAGAAAGAAACCATTAAAAAATCGCTCCCGGGGTTTAAAAAGGTTAAAGACTTTTACCGTCATTAAGACTGAAAAATTAAGGTATATTTTAATTCTAAAAGAAGAAAGGGGAAATCTATGAAAGTATCTGTCTATGACACACACGTAGTGAAGAAAAACGGGCTGACAATGCATTTTGATATTATCGTCCCTGATGATCAGACACATGAAAAGGTTCTTCAATTTGGCCTTGAATATCTAAAAAGAGTGGGACAGGAGGGACAACCACTCACAACAAAAGAATGTCGTTTCTGCCACATGGAAGAGGCGTCAGAGGATATTGAAAAGGCTATTAAAGAAAGCGGTTATTACATTTATGAAATGGAAGGATGTCATTGAGAAACACTCCAACCCGATTTTGATGCGAGGCTAACATGGAATTCAAAAATTTGTCGAATAATATTAAAATACCAGTGATAGGTCTTGGAACATGGACTATTGGCGGAGGAGATGAAGCAGATACCACGTATGATAAAGAGAATATTTCTGCAATAAAAACTGCAATCAAACTTGGAATAACACACATTGATAACGCTGAAGCATATGCCCAAGGCCATTCAGAAGAACTGGTTGGAAGAGCAATCGTTGGTTTAGATAGAAAAAGCCTGTTTATCACCTCGAAAGTTTCACCGGAGCATTTAAGCTATGACAATCTTCTTGCTTCTGCAAAAGGAAGCCTGCAAAGATTAAATACGGATTATATTGATTTATATTTGATTCATGCGCCTAATCCGGATATCCCAATACAGGAAACCATGAAGGCAATGGATTTTTTAGTTGAACAGAAACTGGTTAGGTGTATTGGGGTAAGTAATTTTTCGGTTGACCAAATAAAAGAAGCGCAGAAATATACCAAAAACAAAATAGTTGCTAATCAAATTGAATACAACCTACTCGTAAGAGACAAAGGCAGAGTTACAGAGAATATGGAATCTGAAATAATTCCCTATTGCCAGGAAAATAATATTTTCATTATCGCATGGAGACCACTTGCAAAGGGTAAGCTTGCAAAACCGGGTTTCAAAATCTTAGATGAATTAGCTGATAAGTATCATAAGACGCAGGCCCAAATTGCAATAAATTGGCTAATTTCTAAAAAGGGGATTGTTGTCATTTCGAAATCAACAAAAGTTGAACATCTTGAAAAAAACCTGGGTGCAATTGGCTGGAAATTAAGACAAGAAGATACTGATAGATTAAATAACGAATTTATTAATTCAAGGACGTAAATAAATTTACAAGGTTGATTATTTTTAGAAATAAAGGCTTAAATTTGCCATATTTGGAATAAAACGTGTTTACGAAAAACCGGACGAGGGTGTGCAGAGACAGAGTATTGATTGACCGTCTATGGCCACGGGGACTCAAGAAAGAAGATGCCGCCAAAGATTATTGAATGAAAGAGATTGTTTCCTTTGCAGGAAGGCTGTGTGTTGAAAGGGGAAAAGTTACATTTACAGGCAACCAATTATATAATGCACATAAAATAAATTTAAAAAAGGGGGATGATAAGGATGACAAAGTTAGATCCAATTGTAGAATTTAGAGAAGACCACCGAAAGGTAAGGGACGGATTACTTGAATTAATGGAAGCCTTGCAATCAAAGGATGTTGTTACGGCAAGGAAAATACTTGGCAAAATAAACGTGGCTGTCGGCCCACATTTTCGATATGAGGAAGAAACTCTTTATCCCGCACTGCGGGTATTATTAGGCGAGCACGTAGACCAGTTAATAAAGGAGCATGATGGCGTAATAGCTACTGCCCGTTCTTGTGCTGAGCTATTAAAGAAGGATAGCCTGACAGATGAAGAGGCAAAAAAGGCGACCACGGCAGCAAGGGAGCTTTTAGTCCACGTCTCAAACTGTGACGGTTTGTCCATACTTTCCGAAAGATTGAGTAAAAAGGAAGTTGATAATTTAAGCGAGAAACTTGCTGCCGCAAGAAAGGCAGGCGTACCTTTACTGGATTGGGCAGAAACCATAAGAGGCAAATGAAATAAACCATGGAGACAGATAAGAAAGGTTTGGCGATCATATTTCATAGCGGTTCTTACGACCGCATTTATCACGGTTTTTCCATAGTCCTTGTAGCCCTGGCATTGGGCAGAGAGGTAAGGTGTTTTTTTACCTATTGGGCATTAGAATATCTGATAAAAGGAAAGTCTGTGTTCCAGCTTAATGAAGAGGGACAGACTCACAGGAAACTATTAGAAGCGCATATGAGAAAGGGCCATATTCAGGAAATATCTGAACTTTTAACTCAATCTAAGGCAATGGGTGCAAAGTTTTATGTGTGTACCAATTCTATGGGCTTGTTAAATATATCGCGGGATGAAATTGTAAATGAGGTTGATAAGAGTATGGGGTTAACCACATTTCTCGCGGAGACTGGTCAGGATCAAATCCTATTTATTTAATTTATGAAAGAAATAAAGATCATGGGTATCAACCATTGATATTGCACATATTTTTGAAAGGAGGTGTTTACTATGAAGGATCGAATTAAAATCAACGATAGTGTCACATCGGCGAGTCAACCATCAGAAGAAGAAATTAAAAAACTACCGCAACAAGGATTTAAATCGGTTGTCAATCTTCGGGCTTCCGGGGAAGAAGATCAGCCACTTTCTCCAAAAGAGGAGGGGGATCTGGTTAAAAAAACAGGGATGAAATACCTGCATATTCCGGTATCAACTAAAGAAGAAATCAAGCCGGAGTTGGTTGATCGATTTCGAAAAGAAATAGAGCTTCTCCCGGCACCTGTTTTCGTACACTGCCATACGGGGAAGCGCGCCGGGGCGTTTACTATGATGTATCAGGCATTAAAAGAGGGAGTCACGGGTGAGGAAGCGATTCAGAAGGCAGAGTCTATGGGTTTTGCATGTGATGTGCCGCAGTTAAAAGCGTTCTTCATAGACTATATTAATCAGCACGGGAAAGTGTAGTTATAGTGAAACGTTAAGAGAAAGTAGTCATTGCGATGGTTAGCCCAAAGCAATCTTTAAAAACCTCTTTAATTAGTTTTTTTAATGAAAAGTTTTGAAAATCAAAGAATATAAGGAGAAGTTTTAAAAATGGAAAGATACAAATGTTTGGTTTGTGGATATATCTATGACCCCAGTTCTGGCGATCCTGACCATGGAATTGATCCTGGCACCAGCTTTCAAAATTTACCTGATGATTGGACATGCCCTCCATGTGGCGCTCCAAAGGAACAGTTTGAACAAATTTAAAAGTTTTGGATAAATGACATATCAATGGAGACAGATGGGGGTAAAAAATTTCTGGATTGACCTGCTCAACTTCAACGGAGATTCACCTCAAGTCAAAAAACAAAAATGCCGCCGGAGTATCGTGTACGCTAGCACATTACCGCAAACACATGCCTCCGCGTACTATCTTCCTTTTCTGACAATGCACCCAGTGCACAGAGATCGTCTTTCTGTGCGGGTGCAAGTCTTATCGCTTCAACCCCCAAGGGAGGAACATAGGGACACTTCCCATGTTTTTTTCACCAGATCAAGCAATAAATATGGGAAGTGTCCCCTTAATCCCTTAATTCCCGAAGAAGCTCTTCTTTAGATATCTTTGATTTCATAATAGCTACTTTCCGACTTATGACTTATAATCACTGATCAAGGTGTGACCCTCATTCCCCGTTTTTGGGAAATGTTTATTACTATTTTATGGAATCAATTTAAACTATTTTCAGTAAATTATTGTATTGGTAACACAGAAACATGCATACACTTATTGAAGATAAATCATTTCGAAACAAATTATATGTCTTTAAAGACAGGAGAGAAGCAGGAAAACTCCTTTCGCAACAGCTCGTGGGACACAAAAACACCGATGCCATAGTGCTTGGCATACCTTCCGGAGGCGTCCCGGTAGCTGCAGAAATAGCAAATGCCCTTGTGCTTCCCCTTGACTTACTCATTGTGCGAAAGGTACAGATACCCTATAACACAGAATCCGGATTTGGCGCTGTCAGCCCTGATAACATGGTATTATTGAATGAAAAACTCTTCAGCAAACTCAACTTATCTGCAGAAGAGGTTAAACGACAGATTCAAAGAACTAGAGAAACAATCAAAAAGAGAAACGATCTCTTTAGAAAAGGCGTGCCATTTCCTTCCGTAAAAAACAAGGTCGCAATTATTGTAGACGATGGATTGGCGTCCGGTTATACCATGCTTTCCGCCATTGCATTTATAAAAAGACATGAACCTCAAAAGGTTGTAGTTGCCGTTCCAACAGGATCAAAAGAAACGGTTGATGACGTTCTGTCTCAGGTTGATGAACTTGTTTGCCTTAACGTGAGAAGCGGTTTTGTTTTCGCCGTGGCAGACGCCTATGAGAACTGGCATGATTTGGATGATGATGAAGTACTATCTTTCTTAAAAAATTTCAACGAATCAGGGACAAGCAATGACTGATTATTGAAAGATTTTTTTTAGAACCTTTAAGATATTACGATTTATCATTATTGAAAGGAAGGTAAACATAAATAATGATTCCCATTCATGAACTGCTGAACAAAATACTTTGGAACAGCGAATTTGGGAAAGGTACTTTTGAAATCGGTTACTTTGACCGCGTTGCACAGAAAATCATGAGGGTCCCCTTTAAAAATATCCTTTTAGAAAAAGGAAACCACGCTACCTTCCAGTTGATGGACGCTAATGGAGAATTATTAACAATTCCTTTTCACCGTGTGAGGGAGGTCTATAAGGACGGAGAACTGATCTGGAACAGGCCACATTGAATCGTTTATCTTTTACGCCTGCCCGGTGAAGTGGCCTCTTTTCCTTGTTTATATGTGTTTGCCAAATTATTATCTATTGCAGACCATATTTATTCCAGACCAGCATTGTCAATAGATAAGGCTTGACCCCATCGATTAAGCTCCGTAGGAGCGGCCTGTTTGTAACAAAATAGGATATTATAACAGATCGTAGAGACAGGTTTGAAACCTGTCTCTGCAATTAGGAGCGACCTGTCTCTTGTAAATCCATATTAAACAGGTCTGCCTGAATATGGACAGGCCGCTCCTACGGAGCTATTTACTCTATTGAATTTTATTGTGCTACAAACAGACCGCCCCTAACGGGGCTACATGGTATTTTTTCTATACCGGGAATTTTTCAAAAAACTAAAGTGTTACGAAACCCGTGGTTTCAGTCTGATTGAGTATACATCACTTTGCTCTGTAGCTTCACCACGCGCATAAGAGCCAAATACAATTACCCGTTCAGCATCGGCGACAATGGCCATATTTTTTGTGGCTCGTCTTATTTCATCTTTATTAACAATGAGGTGTACCCCCATTGTCAAGATGGCTTCAAGTAAAGCCTGACGCTGAAGAATTCATGAAGCGGCTACAAACCGAAGGTTCTAAGGTTAAGGTTAAGGTTAAAGTTGAATTTCTGGTATCGTCTTACGATATACCAGAGGCTGTGCGTGGTTCCTATAACAATAGGAAATATCTGAACTTTTAACTCAATCTAAGGCAATGGGTGCAAAGTTTTATGTGTGTACCAATTCTATGGGCTTGTTAAACATATCGCGGGATGAACTTGTAAATGAGGTTGATAAGAGTATGGGGTTAACCACATTTCTTGCAGAGACGGGTCAGGATCAAATCCTGTTTATTTAATTTATGAAAGAATGATAAAAGAAAAATAACTTGCAATTTTTCTTTATTTTTCTAAATTGATCATTTGATGAAAAAAAGTAATTTCCTATCATCTATCATCTAAAAAAGAAGAGTGGGCTTTGCGTATGAACGAGAATGTAATCGCTAACGAAAATAATTTTTTGAAGGTCAAAAAACGCCAGATCAGTGACGAACAAATCCGTAAATTTGAGGGATATGCCGCCGAGATATTTACCACGCTGGGGCTGAATTTGAATACCGCAGCCACAAAGGAAACGCCCCACCGTTTTATCAATGCTCTTATCGAGTCGACTGAGGGTTATGACGGCGATCCTAAATTAGTTAAGGTGTTTGAAACCGAGTGCCGCGGCGGGCCCGATTGTCGCCTGAGTCAGATAATCGAAGGCCCGATTCGCTTTTTCGCGCTCTGCGAACATCACTGCCTGCCGTTTTACGGCGTGGTCTATGTCGGCTATATCTCACATGAACATATTATCGGTCTTTCCAAACTCACGCGTCTGGTGCATCTTTTTTCGCGTCGTTTTGAGGTACAGGAACGAATCGGTCAGCAGATCGCCGACACCCTCAACCAACTTCTTCTTCCTCACGGCGTCGCTGTATACATTGAGGCGCATCACTTATGCGTCGAGATGCGCGGCGTTAAAGAAATCTCTTCCATTAGCCGCACGACGTTTTGGCGTGGAAATTATGATGGCGATCCGGCGCTGCGGGCGGAATTTCTGGCGGCATGCGGAAAGAAATAATGATAGTATAACGCGAGGACTTTGATGTCGACATTGCAAAACACAAAACGAGCATATTTGATCACCGGTGCAGCCAATCGGATCGGCCGGACATTAGCACTAAATCTAGCTCATCAAGCCTCCGTCGTAGTCATTCATTATCGCTCGTCTCAATCCGCCGCTGAAGAATTGGCCAAAGAAATCCGCGACAACGGAACCACGACCTTTACAATTGCCGCAAACCTTGAATCCCCTGCTGAGGCGCAAAATCTGCTCAAGCGAGTATGGGATATAGCAGGTCCGATAGATGTGCTAATTAACAATGCCTCTATTTTTGAAACCGGCCGCCTTACTGAAATTTCAATGGACGACATCCAGCGTAACATGATGACCAATGCCTTCGCTCCGTTTCTGCTTTCCCGTTCGTTTGCCCGGTTGAACAAGGATCGTGCGTCGGCCGTGCTGCCGGTAATCATTAATTTTCTTGATTCACGTATTACCGGGTACGACCGTCAGCACGTCGCGTATCATCTGGCGAAGCGCGCACTCTTTGCGCTGACAAAAATGATGGCGCTAGAATTTGCCCCTAATGTCCGCGCCAACGCTATTGCGCCGGGTCTGATACTGCCGCCGGCCGGTAAAGATCGGGCTTATCTTGAGCAGCTTAAATCCGCCAATCCACTCAATAGCATCGGTAGTGCCGACCAGATCACGACTGCCGTCCGCTTTCTGATCGATAACGAATTTGTCACCGGCCAGGTCATTTATGTCGATGGCGGCAGACACCTTATTGGCAATACGTACGGATAAAGAGTTATGGTATCTCTCAAAAAAAACAGTGTAAAAACCCGTTTTTAATTTATCTAAAGCCAGCCTTTATGCGGGCTTTACTTTCTAACAAATAGCATTTACCATGAAATTTTGAGATGATACGATTTATGGATAGAGAAAAGCTCGACAAAATTAGTATTACCGATCTGCTGCTTCGATGCGTTATCGGCCTAAACGACTGGGAACGCACGCAAAAACAGGATGTGCTAATCAACATTACTCTTTATGCCGATTTGAGTCGTCCCTGTAAAAGCGACCGCATCAAAGATTCCATTGACTACAAAGAAATTAAAAAACAGGTAATCACAATAGTGGAAAGCTCAAGTTTCTATCTCGTTGAGCGGCTGGCAGACAGCATCGCGCAGATTTGTCTTACACACCCGGTCGTCAAGGCCGTAACTATACGAGTTGATAAACCCGGTGCACTGCGATACGCAAAAAGCGTCAGTGTTGAAATTTTCAGGATGCGCAACGATGACTGAAATATTGCATACTAGGCCTGTGGTCGATGCCTTTATTGCCGTTGGCTCAAATATTGATCCGCAGGACAACATTTGCCGAGCCTTAACTATGCTCTGCACACAAATGCCGATTGCCGCCATATCGAATTTTTACAAGACCGTCGCAGTCAGTGCCTCTGAGCAACCTGATTTTCTAAACGGCGTTGTCAGAATTAAAACCGATCATCAACCGCGCGAAATAAAATTTGATATCCTGCGAAAAATTGAAGTACGCCTTGGCCGCGTGCGCTCTGTAGATAAATTCGCACCACGAACTATCGACCTCGACCTCATTCTGTACGGAACATCAGTAATTAATGATCCCGATCTTCGCCTGCCAGATCCGTCAATTTACACTTATTCGTTTGTGACCGTTCCACTTATAGAACTTGCACCTGACCTTGTCCTGCCGGATACCGGCAAACAACTTTCAACCGAACCTGTAACAAAACTTAAAATCGCCCTGCACCTTGAAAGCGAATTCACCGACATGCTTCGCCGCCTCATTTTGCGTTGACAGGCTACTCATTGAATAAAAATGCTAAAACTTAATAACATTGGGGTAGTAAGGAAGAGTGATATCGTCTATTGTGTAAGCTATCTTGTCGGGACCAGGGGCTAAAGATTACATATTATGGAAGAATTGCTAAAGTAACTTTATGGAAAATAAATATATAAAAAATGCGCTATGAAGAAACCTGTAATCTTTACCATTGGCCATTCTACTCGGCAAATAGATGAATTTATAAAACTGTTGCAGATATACAGCGTTAAAGTAGTGGTGGATGTGAGGACAATACCGAAATCTCGCCATAACCCACAATTTAATGAAGAGGATCTCAAGCAATCATTGCGGAAGGTGCATATCCGTTACAAGCATCTAAAGAAGCTTGGTGGATTGCGCCACACAACAAAAGATTCGTTAAATCTCGGTTGGCGCAACGCCTCATTTAGAGGATTCGCCGATTACATGGCAACGCCTGAATTTTCAGAAGGTTTGGAAAGCCTTATAAAGATCGCTAGTTTGAGAGAAACAACTATCATGTGTGCCGAAGCCGTGCCGTGGCGATGTCACCGCTCGCTCATTGCCGACGCACTCACGAAAAGAGGGTGGACAGTGAAAGACATCATGAGTCGCACCTCCGCCACAAAGCACCGCCTGACCCCTTTTTTGAAAGTAAAGAAAGGGCAACTCATATATCCCGGACCTAAAACATGATTCGCTATAGATACAAGAAGCCGGTAATACTTTTCGTGGGTATTAATCCCCATCCCGGATCGTTCAATCGTCGCGTGCCGTTTTCCAACAATAAGCTCTTTTGGTACCTCCTCTCGGAAGCCGGTCTCATTAAGGAGAAAAGAGAAGAATTACGTGACGACAAGACACTGGAGCGTGTCTACAAAGAAAAATTTAATACGGTATATGAGCTTGGATTCGTGAACATTATTGATAGACCGACACGAGATATAACAGGGATTAAGAAGCACGAGGAGTTGCCCGGACGTAAAAAGATTTCTCGTATTATAAAAGCCGAGATGCCGAAGGTGGTCTGCTTCATCGGCAAAGTCACGTATGAAAAGTACGCCGGATCAAAGGATTTCTCTTTTGGCTGGCAAGAAAATATAGGCGCGTCAAAAGTCTTTGTCATGCATTTCCCTTTACGCGGCGAAGCCCTTATTAGAGTCCGGGAATTGCAAGAGATTAAGCGAACTATCCAAAGTCTATGATACTGGGTTCATTGGTAGTGGTTTAGTTATATGGGTATATGTGCCGTAAATCAAGCATTCAATCAAAGAGCACTGTTCCACTGGCATCAGTCGTCGGACGTATGCGCTCTGGTTTTTGGTCGCCTTACTTCTTTTGATTCACGCAGTTATGATTATGATCCGCGACATCGTCTTTATTTTATTGCAAGCGGTCAACGCACCCCTTACTTTGGTGATTCTTCTTTTTACAGGGAAATATAAAAAAGGAATATGTCCAATTCACAAAATTGGAAAGAATCCGTTTTGATATATGGAATTTTTTAAGTTGTAGCCGCAAATTACGTTTACAAGAAACCGCTGAATTGATATAATTAACCACATATGAAACTAAACCTTATTCGTAGAAAAACGGAAGCTCCGGATGTCGAATCGTTTGTCTTCAGTCCCACAGAACCTCTCACCTGGAAAGCCGGACAGTTTCTCCACTATGTACTCCATCACGAGCCGACAGATAATCGTGGCTCAGATCGGTGGTTTACGGTAGCCTCGGCTCCGTTTGAGAAAGAGATAATGATTACGACAAGGCTAACTAGCGAAAAAGGGAGCAGCTTCAAGGCTGCACTTAACGCTTTACAGGTAGGCGAGTCGATAGAAATATCCGACATAGACGGCGATTTCATCGTGGACGATCCGACGCAGGAGTATGTCTTCATCGCAGGCGGTATCGGCATCACACCATTCCACTCCATACTTAAAGAAGCGGATCACGTAGATCTAAAACTACACGCAACGTTATTGTATGCCAACCGCGATCACAACATCCCATATAAAGAGGGGTTGGAGAAATTCGCAAAAAATAATCCAAACCTTGTCATGCATTATGTCATCGCTCCCGAGCGTATAGACGAAAACACATTTAAAAAACTGGTGCCGGATATACAAACACCAGTCTTTTATGTTTCGGGTCCCACGCCGATGGTGGAGAGCCTGGGTGGCATCTTAAAAAGAATGGGTATTGCGGCAGATCGTATAAAGCAGGATTATTTCCCAGGCTATACTGACGAACTGTATTCTGCTCGAAATACATTCTAATTTTGTCCAACAAACACCGTAAATAAATTTGCTATAATCGAATTATGACCAATGAAAAATTAATACAATCGGGTGTTGCGGGTGGAATTGCCGCTGCCTTCAACGCGCCTATTACCGGTATATTTTTAGCGTTGGAGATTATTTAGGAGAACCTGAACGTAAACGCCTTTGGCATCGTTGCATTGGCGGCAGCCGTGGCCGCGTCTGTGTTTACTCTGGTCGTATCAGGGGCTCCTCCTGCGTTTCACATCCCTGCATATACAATTAACTCAGCATGTGAATAGTCGCTCTATTTTGTGTTAGGAGTGCTCTCCGGGCTTAGTGCTGCATTCTATATTCGCTTGCATCATTTCACGCGGGATATCTTTGATACATGGAATGCCCCGCGCTGGTTTAAACCAGTTGCTGCCGGTCTCGCCGTTAGCCTCGTTGGAATTTATCTACCGCAGGTGCTTAGCACAGGTTATGCAACAACTGGAAATATCTTAGACGGCAAACCGCTTTCGGTTACTCTCCTGCTTTCGCTGGCATTATCCAGACTGGTGCTAACGCCGATTTGTATCTGTGGTGGTTTCCACGGCGGTGTGTTTGCGCCTGCCCTTTTTTCCGGTGCTTCACTTGGGGCTGCTTATGGACTCGTTGCTAAACAGGTTTTTCATTCTCTCAACATTTCACCACCTGCCATTGTGATGGTCGGGTGGCGGCCGTCCTTGCAGGCACAATACGTGCACCGATTGCCTCGTTCATGTTACTATTTGAAATGACTCATGGTTATCGGATCATTCTGCCGTTGATAGCTGCGGTAAACGTCAGCACGATTCAGTATATACCTTGGGATTGACGTTCAAGGGTATACGTCTGCAACGATGGCGTGACGTTGACGTTTTGGAAACAATTACGGTTGACAATGTCATGGAGACGGAGATCGACACTTTGCGGGAATCTGATTCGTTGACAGTGGCAATCGATTTACTTATGCGTAAACGATATCACGGCTTACCAGTGCTCAATGACGATGGTGAATTGACTGGCATTATCACCGTGCAAGATATTGATCACATACAGAGTGACGGTAGTGATATGATGCACACCATAGGTTTGCTGCGCAATACCGGTATTGCACGCACCTACGATCTGGCAGTAACCCGCCGTGCTGCAATTCGGCATAGTGCTTATTAAGTGCGACTAAGGGAGTTTGATTATGCAGAAATTTTTAAATCGAATCAATGATATACCATCGTCGTTTTGATTACTTTACGAAGAATGCATAAGGAGAATGTAAAACAATGGAAAGATACAAATGTATAATTTGTGGATATATCTACGACCCTAAATTTGGTGATCCTGACCATGGAATTAATCCTGGCACAAGCTTTCAGAATTTACCTGATGATTGGGTCTGTCCTCTGTGTGGCGCTCCAAAGGAACAGTTTGAACAAATTTGAAATTTTTGATTGAATGAGTAAAAAGGGTATTTCCTTTGTTTTTCTCAAAGCAAGGTTTTGGCGTATTTATCAGTTACTATAATAACGGATTCACAAGGAAACAGACGTATGGATCAGGATAAGAAACATGCTCATATCACAACACTTGGATCTAAACCTGCACGATTAATTGATTTGATAAATTACCAGGATTGCTCAGTGGTGAGCCGGGAGATCATGACTAAAAAGACAGGAACTATAACGGTGTTCGCCTTTGATGAAGGGCAGGGGTTGAGTGAACATACCGCGCCATTCGATGCCTTAGTTTATCTTCTTGAGGGTGAAGTGGAAATTGTTATATCTGGCAATCCCCTTCGCCTGAAAGAGGGCGAAATTGTTATCATGCCAGCCAACCAACCACATGCGCTGAAAGCAATAAAAAAATTTAAGATGCTGCTGACTATGATAAGGTCTTAATTTCATTGCCCAGTGATACTGTATAATGGGCAAGGGTGGATTAAGGCCGATAGGCCGAATCCACCGGAATAATTTTAGATTTATTCGAAGGTATCAGTCATGGAATCCAAAAAAAATATCGTTGTCGTGGGAGCAGGCTACGGAGGAATTACGTCTGTATTGCGATTAGCAAGGTTGTTCCGTAAGCACCCCGAATATCAAATACACCTTATAGATAGAAATCCCTATCATACGCTCAAGACACAATTACACGAGGCCGCCGTGCGAAAAAGGGAGGTATCTATTCCTATTAATCGCATTATACAAGGGAGAAACATTATCTTTCATCTTGGAGAAGTAACCAGGATTGATGCGAAAGAACATATCGTTTACATGGAAGGCGGGGCTTTACCCTTTCATTACTTGGTAATTGCACTTGGAAGTCAGGTAAATTTCCATAACATCCCTGGATTACAGGAAAATTCTTTCTCGCTTCAGACATTGAGAGACGCCCAACAAATCTATGCACATATTGATAAACTATGTGCACGTGCGGCATCAGAACCGAACGAGGAACTACGAAGAGATATGCTTCGGTTTGTCATTGGCGGTGGTGGTTTATCGGGGATAGAATTTGCCGCTGAACTTGCCGACTATACTGTTCATTGCACCCATAACTGTCACGTGAATTCTAATGAGGTTGAAATTATCATCGTAGAATCTGGTGACCACATAGTGCCAAGAATGGAGGCATCCTTTGCGACACGTATTCATAAAAAACTCCTTGAGAAAGGTGTAAAAATCATAACAAGAACAAAAATCATTAGTCGGACATCAGACACTACAACTCTTTCATCGGGTGAAGTGGTGAAAACGAAAACGGTGATTTGGACGGGAGGCACTCGTATTCATGAACTCATTGGAGAAAGTGGAATGAAAATCGGACAATCAGGACGTATTGTTGTTGATGAGTTTCTTCAGGTAGAAGGTTATCCTTTCATTTATGCCATTGGTGATAATGCCCTTGCAATAAATCCCTACTCAAAACAACCTGTTCCCGCTGCTGCCCAGTTTGCATTACAGCAAGGACGATTGGTAGCATACAATGTCTACGCGGATATTTTTAGGGGCATGAGAAAACCATATCACCCAAAAGTTCTGGGTGAAGTCGTCAGCCTGGGAAGACATCTTGCCGTTGGATGGTTCGCACTCCCCTTACTGAAGAAAATTACCTTTGTTGGTTTTTTGGGAAGTCTTCTTAAAACAGCAATTCAGGAAAAACACATCTTTCTCTTAAGAAAAGAGAGTAGAAACTGGATAACATATTAACAAATTTGCTTTCATAATAATGAAAGTATTAAGGTGACAGTTGTTGAACTTCTCTATCAAATCCTTCCTCCCTTGGATAAAGATATGGCATTGCTCGTCCAGAAACACGTTCGGATGATGGAAAATCTTTTGAGGGAAATGGCGGTGGTGCCGTGACAAAAGTTATCATAGGCAAACAACTGCTACCGGCAGATATATACTGTAAGAGTTCACAAATAGGGATTTCTAAAATTAGATTTAACCTCTGTAAACATAATCTGTAAACATAAATAGTTATAGCATTTTTGTAATCACATTTTGTGAACTCCTTGAGTATAATTATTCTTCCCATTATGAATTGCCTTAGGTTCTACGGCAATCAAAATAATTGTAACACTTTAGTTCTTTGAAAAATTAATAGCGAAAAAAGGTAAAAAAAGCTGGCGTCTGTTTTTCCTTTGTGGTATAAAAGGCTTCAATAAAGGGAAACAGTTTATGAAGCCTATCATATTCCAATACCGTTCACGAAAACTGCATGCGGACGATATCGCCTTTATAAAGGCGCTCATCGAGCAGCATTTTCTCAGAGGTCGGACTTATATTTCCTGCGAACTATGCAAGCATTGGAACTGGGTGCAGCCCAATGGCAAACATAAAGAATACGCAGCACGAGACCTCCTTTTGAGATTAGAAGAACAGGGATTGATAACGCTTCCTCCACGTATACGGGCCAAAAACAATCTGAAACCCAAGGTCTTTGTCCAGACACCCCTTTTCGTCAGGAGACCACTAGAAGGTAAAATCACAGAGTATGAAAACCTGACAATCCATGTGGTAAAAGACCCTCAGGAAAGATATCTCTGGGAGTATCTCTTCCAACACTATCACTACCTCGGCAATCCCCGGCTTGTTGGCGAACACCTCAGACACATCGTACGTATAGGCAATCAGGTTGTTGCCTGCCTGGGGTGGGCAAGCGCCGCATGGAAAGTCAAAGACCGTGATCGTTTCATTGAATGGGATGAGACGACTAAACGTACACACTTACATTTGATTGCAAATAACGTACGATTTCTCATTCTACCATGGGTTAAGATCAAACACCTTGCATCCAAGGTATTGTCACTTGCCCTCAGACGTCTGTCAGATGACTGGAATACCGTTTACGGCCATCCCGTTTATTTAGCCGAAACCTTTGTTGATACCGCGCGGTTTAAGGGTACCTGCTATCAGGCGGCCAATTGGATTCGTGCTGGCAAAACCAAAGGGAGCGCAAAACGGGGCAATCGCTATCTGTATCATGGCCAACCTAAGGATCTCTACCTCTACCCTCTTCAAAAAAACTTTCGGAGGTTTCTTGACTGTGACCAGGGATGAAGCCATAGCTATTTTGGAGATGGACAGAGAGGATGCGATTCAAGCCATCCTGATACTGGCGGAGAAAGCAGAAAAATATGACCGGCTTTGCGATAAACCGGGTCCGACTACCCCTTCCGGTTCGATACCGCCCTATCTAAAGCCCACAAAGAAAAAGAGAAAACGGCCTTGTGGCAGGAAAAAGGGACATAAGGGAGTTTGCCGGAAACGACCTGAAACAGTAACTGCCTATCAAACGCATTCCATGGAGAGTTGCCCTGATTGCCACCAGCCATTACAAAAACCGGTAAGAACTTATAAGCGATACATCGAAGATATTCCACGCCTTGACCCTGTTGTGACGGAACATACAGTTCATGGTTACTGGTGTGCTTGTTGCAAAAAGATAGTTCAACCCAAGGTCACAGATGCGTTGCATGGCGCCCGACTAGGATTGCGCCTTGTTGTCTTTACCGCATGGCTTCACTACTTAATCGGTATCAGTGTAAACAACATCGTAAAGATGCTTTCCGTATTTTTCAACCTTCAAATAAGCGCCGGCGGTCTAACCCAGGCATGGAAATCCCTTGCAACACTCCTGGAGCCACAGTATAACGAGATTGGCCAAAAAGTCTCCGCAAGCGCTGTCTTACATGCAGATGAAACCGGATGGAGGTTGAATGGAAAAACCCATTGGCTATGGTGTTTTACAACACAAAAACTCTGCTACTATCTCATAACACCAAGTCGGGGGTCTCCTGTCATAAAAAAACTCTTGGGCATTCTATTTGGTGGTATCCTGATCTGTGACTTTCTGGGCGCTTACAACAAGATAAGCGCACTGGCAAAGCAGCGGTGTTTCTATCATCTGTTCACGGAACTCGTGAAAGTAGATGCCCACAACCATTCTGCCGCATGGAAAGCTTTCCGGAAAAAACTCTCCCGGTTGCTCAAGGATGCCATCCGGTTATCAGAGAAAAAGAACCAGATAAGCCTGGTATGCTTTCTTCGGCTAAAAAAAAGATTGTATCGCAGGCTTGAACAGTTTTTGGCAACGCCTTGTCAGGATAAAGACGTACAAAGATTGACCAAACGCCTGAAGCGCCATAAACAGGAACTCTTTACGTTCCTGGAACATGAAGGTGTGAGTCCCTATAATAATCATGCCGAGCAACAGATGCGAAAGCCAGTATTGACCCGAAAGGTATCACAACAGAATCGTTCTGTTCAGGGCGCCAATACCCAGGCTATCCTTATGACGTTGCTTCGCTCTGCAGAATTGCAAGGAGACAACCCCGTGGAAAACCTTCTGGCATACGCCAAAAAAGCTCTTTTAACAAAAACCACTTCCGGCTTAACTTATAATATCGCTTGTTAATTTTTCAAAGAACTAAAGTGTTACAAATAATTAAGTGAAAGGCCATTGAAAGTCAGGCGATGGTCACGAACAGTTGAGATCCTGACATAAACTTGTGTGACGGGGTCTCCTGTCGCAAAAAAGGAGTTAGAATGATGTTCAAGAGAGTCGACCATGTGGAAATTGTACCAGGGAATGCGGAAAAGACCATAGACTTCTATGTAGACATTCTTGGCTTTAGAATCAGGAGTCGTAAGGAAATGAAAATGCCGCCCATGAAAGAGATTGTTTATATTGAACTTGGCGATACGGTGCTTGAAATCATCTCCGTGGACGATCCCAAGCCGAAATCCAATAACCCCTGGGAGGTAGGATACAGAGGCATTGCCCTCGAGGTGGACGATATGGCAATGACGGTGGATTATCTGAAGGGCAAAGGGATAGCCATAGCCCAAGAGCCAGTAGACCTGGGCAATTCGTTCCGTGGAGAGATAAGAGACCCGGATGGGCTTATTATAGAACTCCGGCAGTGGAAGTAGCAGAACGACGCCCATTAACGACCGGACGGTTTCAGCGGACAGGATGTCGTTGATGAGCCGGAGCGTTAGGCACAAGTAAAGTAACTATTCAGCGTAATTTATTAAACTACCGGAGATCAGAACGCAATTGCACTGGAAATTTTGTTTCCAGTGAGGGTCTGATTTGATAAATTACAAACTGTCTTAACCCTGTGATTTTATCCCCTATCTATCAGCAAACAGGCGAGAAACCGGAGTTTCTCGAACAAATGCGCATTCCCAAACAGATACTTCACTATGTTCTGTACAAGGTTTGGGAACGAGCCGTGTATCGTTTACGCTGAATAGTTACCAAGGAAATGCGATTGTGATAAGAGACTAAAAACATGAGGAGGTTTTACAGATGATCTCAGACAAGATGATGCAGCTTCTTAAATGTGAGGGTATAGTCGCAATAGTGACCATGGGCGGCGACGGTCCGCATGTGGTAAATACCTGGAATAGCTACATAGACGTCACCCTAGACGGGTATCTTTTGCTCCCTGTTGGAGGGTAAGAGCTATGGAGGACTTTATACTAAAAACTATTACCAATCCAGCGATTATTTTCTTGATACCAGCCTACTCAATTTCTTTTCACAACTGCCGTCCCCCAACTGGAACTTTCACTCAAGAGCAAGAAACTAAGGTAAAAATCTAGCTGGTCAAATTCTATAATATCACAGGCTTAAACAAATAACATTAACGCATCAGGAGGGATAAAAATGCAAAAGTATGGCTCTTTATTATCACGTTTATTAATATCGGCGATTTTCATATTTGCTGGATTGGGAAAAATCTTTGATCCGACATCAACTATGGGTTACATGAAATCAACTGGAATGCCCGCAGTGAGATTTTTTCTGGTAATGGCAATTATTTTTGAACTGGCAGGAGGGATTTCAGTGCTGATCGGATACAAAGCAAGATTAGGCGCACTTGGATTGATTGTATTTTTAATTCCTGTAACGTTGATTTTTCATAACAATTTCAGTGATCAGACGCAGTTAATCATGTTTATGAAAAACATGGCCATTTTGGGCGCACTCATTGCCATTGCGATAAACGGGCCAGGTGGCATGAGTTTAGACGGACGAAAACCGGCTTTATCATAGTTGCTTTTACTTAGACAGTAAAGCACTTTAAGAATATAAGCCCGTTTACACATTGCTGTCTTCGGTACCGGGTTCCTGGTCAAAGGCACGGGACCTTCGTGAAAACCGGCGAGCGATTTGCCATCGTAAAGAAGCGTCTTTCTTGGGCAAAAGCGGCAATGGAGATAACGATACTCTCCGTTACGCAGACATTGTAAACATAAGGAGCAATAAATTAGATGCAGCTCGAAACGCCTTCCGCAACCATAGAGCACTCCGCTCGAACGGTGTTCCCAATTCTGATTGCCATCGGTTTTTCGCATTTGTTGAACGATACGATTCAATCGTTGATTCCGGCCATTTACCCCATCGTCAAGGAATCGTTTCATTTGACTTTCGCGCAAGTCGGATTGATTACACTCACTTTTCAAATGACCGCTTCGTTATTGCAGCCAGTGGTCGGGTTTTACACAGATCGAAATCCGAAACCCTTCTCACTGGCCATAGGAATGTCGTTCACGTTGTTTGGGTTGATCTGCCTTGCGTTCGCCTCTGGTTTTCCCTGGTTGCTTTTTTCAGTCGGACTGGTTGGTTTGGGTTCGTCGATCTTCCATCCCGAATCTTCGCGCATCGCTTACATGGCATCGGGTGGCCGGCACGGATTTGCCCAATCGCTTTTTCAAGTCGGAGGAAATGCGGGAAGTGCGATCGGCCCGTTATGCGCCGCGTTGATTATTGCGGGACATGGACAGCGCAATATACTTTGGTTTTCACTTGCGGCAATTGTGGGAATCGCAGTCCTATACAAAGTCGGACAATGGTATCAAACTCATCATCACAGGATCGTCGGCGCAACAAAACACCCGCTTCGAAATGCTTCGTTGAGTTCAACAAAAATCGCGATGTCTCTGTTTATCCTAATTGCTCTGATTTTTTCAAAATATTTTTATTTGACCAGCCTCACGAGTTATTACACGTTTTATCTGATCCACACATTTCACGTCTCAGTGGCCAGCGCACAGGTTCATCTGTTCTTGTTTCTGTTTGCAGTCGCGGCGGGAACATTTATCGGCGGGCCGTTGGGTGATCGGTTCGGGCGTAAATACGTGATCTGGATTTCTATTCTTGGCGTGTCTCCGTTCACGATTGCTCTGCCTTACGCGAATCTGATGTGGACTTCAATTCTTACTGTGCCGATAGGCGTCATTTTGGCGTCGGCGTTTTCTGCCATCCTGGTTTATGCGCAGAATTTGCTGCCGGGAAAGATCGGAATGGTTGCGGGACTGTTTTTCGGTCTGGCCTTCGGCATGGCGGGCATCGGTTCAGCCATTTTGGGGAAGTTGGCCGATCTAACCAGTATTTCTTACGTCTTTCACGTTTGTTCCTATTTACCGCTGATCGGTCTGTTGACCGGCTTTTTGCCTAATATTGAGATAAGCGGTGATATTTCACAGGAGGAATAATGATGACTATTTTAGCGAAGATTGATGCACGCAGGGCGTTTGAGTTATTGGCGGATCCGGAAACACTGCTCGTTTGCGCTTACGAAGGAGACGAAGAATTCCAGCAGCACCACCTGGAGGGTGCGATCTCGCTGCACGACTTTTTGTCGCGAAAGGAGTCGTTGCGGAAGGGCCAGCCGATCATCTTTTACTGTGCCTGCCCACATGACGAAACAGCAAATGGCCAGGCGAGTAAGTATCAGAACGAAGGCTTCACGAATGTGAATGTCCTAGAAGGTGGAGTACACGTCTGGAAAGAGGCGGGCTGTACGGTTGCGATGTCTATGCCCCCAACCGAAATCGATCTCGACGCTTATTTCGCTCGCATCCGTTACGCCGGGCCGCGAAAACCGACGCTCGCCTTGCTTCATGCCATCGTTGCCCATCACGTCGCCGCAATCCCGTTCGAGAACCTCGACGTGCTGCTGAGCTGGCCCATCCTGCTGGAACCCGCTTCGCTCCAAAAAAAATTGATTCACGACCGCCGCGGTGGATACTGCTTCGAACAAAACGTGCTTTTTCTGCTTCTTGACACCCCCCAAGACAGAAGGAGATAGTACGATGTTCAAGAGAGTCGATCATGTAGAAATTGTACCAAAGGAATGCGGAAAAGACCATTGACTTCTATGTAGACGTTCTTGGCTTTAGCATCAGGAGTCGTAAGGAAATGAAAATACCGCCCATGAAAGAGATTGTTTATATTGAACTTGGCGATACGGTCATTGAGATTCTCCCCGTAGATGATCTCAGGCCAAAATCCGGAAATCCCTGGGAGATAGGATATAGGGGCATTGCCATTGAGGTGGACGATATGGCAACGGCGATGGATTATCTGAAGGGCAAAGGGATAGCCATCGCCCAGGAGCCAATAGACCTGGGCAATTCGTTCCGTGGAGAAATAAGAGACCAGGATGGACTTATTATAGAACTCCGGCTGTGGAAGTAGCAAAACGACGCACATTAACGACCGGCCGGTTCCAGCGGACAGGATGCCGTTGATGAGCCGGAGCGTCAGGCACAAGGAAATGCGATTGTGATAAGATACTTAAAAATGAGGAGGTTTTACAGATGATCCCAGACAAAATGATGCAGATTCTTAAATGTGAGGGTGTAGTCGCAATAGTGACCATGGGCGGCGATGGTCCGCATGTGGTAAATACCTGGAATAGCTACATAGATGTCACCCGAGATGAACATCTGTTGATCCCGGTTGGCGGCATGATACGGACAGAGGCCAATGTGGAGAAAAATAACAATATTCTTTTAACCCTTGGAAGCCGAGAGGTACAGGGATTCCGCGGTCCAGGTGCTGGGTTCCTGATCAAAGGCACGGCGACCTTCATAAAATCTGGCGGACAATTTGACATCGTAAAAAAGCGATTCTCCTGGGTAAGGGCAGCTATGGAGATAACAATCCTCTCTGCCACGCAGACATTGTAAAAACAGAGTTTGGCGTGTGAGATTAAAAAGGCGCTATCTTTATTGCAAAAGATGCGAACGATTCTTCGTAAGGCATGACAACTACTCAGCGATAAAATGCATCTGGAATAGGCCAATATGAGGGGCATGGCCGCCTGGATTGGATTGGAGGAATAACTATGGAGTAGTACAGATGCTTTGCTTGTGGATATGTCTATGACCCAAAATCTGGCGATCCTGACTATGAAATTACTCCTGCCACCCGTTTTCATAATCTACCTGATGATTGGGTCTGTCCGGAATGTGGGGCGCCAAAAGAACAATTTGAAAAAATTTAAAATCATCGAAAAAAGGTAACACTTTAGTTCTATGAAAAAAAACGCTCGTTCCCAAACAGATACTTCACTATGTTCAGTACAAGGTTTGGGAACTAGCCGTGTATCGTTTACGCTGAATAGTTACAGAAAATATACTATTTCCAATCATAGGGCATCTTTCTTAACAACAGCCTTGTGCCGTACAACACCCCGATACCTGTTCCAATAAGGATAAAAATGAGAATTACGGTTCTTTCGATATCTGCATTGGAAAGACTCATAAATATTGCTATAGGAATCGTTTCTGTTTTCATTGCCATTGAGCCTGCAATGGTGATAGTTGCACCAAATTCTCCAAGCGCCTTTGCCCATGTTAAAATAGCGCCGGCAATAATGCCACGTTTGCTCAGGGGAAGCGTGACCGTTAAAAATGATTTTAGCGGCGATGCGCCAAGCGAACTGGCAACATCCTCGTACTTGCCGGGTATTTCGTCCATCGCAGCCTTTATTAGCCGCGTTGCAATTCCGGCAGTAGTGATAAATTGGGCAAGGATAATCCCCGGGAAGGCAAACACGAACTGCACTCCGTGTTGCTGCAGCCAGCTTCCGGCAGGGTTGCTGAAAAAAATGAGAAGCATGGCGCCCAGCGCAGCAGGAGAAACAATCATTGGAAGTTCGAGCATCGTATCTATAATGCCTTTTCCGGGAAAATGACACCGCGACAATGCATAGGCGGAGGGGATGGCAATGAACAAAGAAATTAATGTCGCGATGGTAGCCGCTGACACGCTGAGGCGAATGGAATAAAAAGTTCTCTCATTAAAAAGCGTCTCTGCAAAAAGGGATCCCCTGAAAAAGTAGGCAAGTGATACAATAAGCCCGGCATAGAGGAAAAACGAGCAGAAAGCAAACATTATACAAAGTCTTTTAAATCTCATTTCCCGGTCGTCCATTCTGCCGGAACGGCATATTCGCCGCCAACAGGCTTTTGACCTATCCATGCAAAGGCTTCCTGTTCCGATGAAAAATATTGATACTCTTTGAATATTGATCGTACTTCTTCAGAAAGGATGAAATCAACAAACTGCTCAGCAAGCACTTTGTTTTTAGTAAAGGTGGAGACCGCGATAGGTATATAACCCACACGCACAACTTCATCGCTCTTTAGGGGAATTGTTTCAACTGTCTCCGGGTTCCAGTGCTGAAAAACACTCCACCCTATTACCGCATCCACCTGTTTTAAAGAGACAACCGTCAGTGTTTTTGCGCAACTCTCCGTATAATTTACAATGTTTTTTTTAAAATCTTTTTTCTGCTTTTTTGTGAAATTCTTTTCAATTATTTCCACTGCATACGCTCCGACACACACACCCTCCGGATTTGCTATGGCTACTTTAATACCGGGATGCGCCAAATCTTCCAGGCCTTTAATATGCTTCGGGTTGCCTTTTTGCACATTTATTGCAGGGACAAGATACACAACAATCCTTTCAGTTTCAGGATATACATAGCCTTCCCTTTTTGCCTTTTCCATATAGTCTGATGAACCCGGGAAATAAATATCTCCTTTCTTTGCCAATATCATCTGCGAGAGAATATATCCCGAACCACCAAATACTACCTCTACCCTAACACCCGTCTTTTTTTCAAACAGCTTCACCGCCTCCTCGGTCGGCGGCTTGCTTGCAGCGCCTACGAAAAGCAGAAGCCGTTCACCGTTTTCAGACAGAACTTCTGTTGCTACGAAAAATATTGCCACAGAAAAAACGGCACCGGCAAGAAATAGTCTGGATACCATAAGTTAACTCCTTGTTATATTATTAAATGAGGTTAATAAATTTTGTTCTATTACACTAAAACGTAATCGCCCTTATACTAAAATGCAATTTCGTACTGTAATCTGTACTTGTTTTCTCTTTTATCCTGTTCGTCGCCTTGCTCAGTGATAAAAGTGCCAAAATCGGCCTGTATTTTTGACCGATGACCACGGAAATAATAATTTATTCCCGCTGTATACTCCCTTTGAATATCGTTTGATACATCATCATCCGGGTCAACCATGGAATAGCGTGCCGCTATCTCAAGTTTTTTTGGTATAACAAAATAACCGGCCTGTGTAAAAAATCCGTCTGACCCCACGGAATCCCCGCCGCCATCAGACTCAGGATTTTCTGTCATCATATAGTATTCGCTATCCCATGCAATGCCCTTATACCTTAAGCCGAAATCAATCACACCTACTATTATATCCGTATCATCGCGTTTTACATCCCTCTTCTTTCCATTAAAGGCTACGGATGATCCAAAAGTAGCTTTAAGGGTTTTGGAATATCCAATGTCCGTTCCGTCGTAGTAATTAAATTTTCCAAACGGATTATATCTCAGGCTCAACACGGACATGATTTCGTTATCGAGATTTTCGTCTTTTCCTGTAATCCTTTTTGAGGGATTATCACCGGCCCCCTGAAATACTGCGGCATGGTATTCAATGTGTCCGTCAAACGGTCTTCCGTAAATATCCAGGCCATAGTCACGGTACTGGCCAAAGGCATCACTGGCAATGGCTCTATCCTGAAACAACAGTCTTTGCGAGGAGACAACCATTTCTCTGTTAAACGGTACTTTAAAATATCCAATTTTTGCGTTCAATTCTTTATAAGGCGTCCAGTACAAGTAGAAATCCCTTAATTGAACATCGAAGCTATCCGCATCTATAGCCCAGTAATAATTAATCGTTTTGCTATAGATGTTTCCCCCCATATAGATTCTTGCCCGGCGGACATCAATATTTTGAGTATCTACACCCCCGAAATCTCCGTCCTTGTCATTATACTGATACCTCATCTGCAATCTGCCGCCTATGTTTAGCGAATAATCGCCGCTGTGCGACCGAATACTTAGTGCATAGCTACTATCATCAGGCGTGTAGAATATATCACATATATCTGCTTCTGTCCTGCTCCTCTCCAATAATGGAATGTCTGGCAGGCCAATCCCCAATTTCTCGCGCACCTCATCCGAGGACAGATAGTTCTCAACCTCATGCTTTACTTCATCTTTTATTTCTTCTGTTGCAATTACCACGGGTTTTTCACTTATAGACTCTACACGACTTTTCAATTCTTTGATTTGCTCCTGCTGGCTCAATGCTATGATTTCCATCTGTTTCAACATTTTTTGCTGTATTGAAAACGCCTCCTCCATTTGTTTCAATTGCCCTTTTAATTCCTCCAGTTCGTCACCATATGCCATGCAAGGCCGCATCGTATTGACTACTAAAACACTACATACTATTAATAAACGCCAAAGTACACGTTTAAATTTTCTGCCAAACACAAAAACCCTCCTTTCTAAAAAAAACTGCAAAAATAAATCACATCGGCGCTTCCGAAATACGATATATCATATTTGACATAACGATAATGAAAATTTACACTTTTTTATAGCGGCTTGAACAAGACAACATCTGAAGACTTTGCCCCAATAATAACGTCATCTCCAATTTTTAAGTTTAATCTTTGCACCTCTTCGGTATCGATGAGTGTTTTAAAATATTGCTCCGCGTGCAAAACAGTAACTATTGTCATGATAGTATCGTGTTCGGTACCGACGACTTTACCTGCCAGCTGTATCCGCGTACTGAGCCTTTTCCCCAAAAAAACTTCTTCCGGAGTCCCCTGCTTTATTACACTGCCGGAATGTATCACAACAACGTTGTCTGCCATTTTATAGGTTTCCGGAATATCATGTGTTACATACAGGGTTGTTACCTTAAGCTGGCGCAGGATACGCTTCAGATCATCCTGCAATTGCCTGCGCGTCTGCCAATCCACGGCGGAAAGCGGTTCGTCCATTAACAAAATATCGGGTTCTCTTGCCAGCGCCCTTATAAGCGCTACTCTTTGTTTTTGTCCGCCTGACAATTGAGACGGATAATAATGCTCGTAACCGGAAAGCCCGACAAGTGCAAGCAGGTCTTTTACTTTATCCCCCTCATGCCTTTTTTTTGCCCCATATAATACATTCTTTTCAACCGTCAGGTGCGGAAACAATGCATAATCCTGAAAGACAAAGCCAACCGACCGGTATTGTGGGGGAAGGTTTATATTGTTTTGCTTGTCAAACCAGACGTCGTTTCCGTTTTGAATGCTGCCATTATCCGCCGTTGACAGTCCGGAGACAAAACGCAATATGCTCGACTTTCCTGCGCCTGACGGACCAAATAAAACGGTGACCTCCCCCGTGGATATTTTAAATGCAGCATCGAGTTGAAAGGAATGCCATTTTTTCTGAAGGTTGACAACTAACAATTGCGTGCTTCTCCGTTCATTTAGATGCCCTTTTTGTTTTTAAATAAAATCAATTCGGTTGATTTGATAATTGCTGTTATTTCTTCTCCTGTTTGCATATTCATTTCTTCTAATGAAGCATTGGTGACAATTGCGCAGAGCGTGTCTCCCTGGGATTCAAAAATAACCTTTGACAGCACATCGCCCCGGAGAATGGTTACAACAACTCCTGTTATAAAATTTCTGGCGCTCAACATGCCTCGAAATGCCTTTGCCAGTATCAGGTCTGTGCTTTTCATAAGCACACTGATAGCATCCCCCTCGAAAATATTCATATCGTCGCAAGAGGCTGTAGTGATAACGGCGCTCAGAGGGATGTCTTTCCACATGATTTGAATATGGGTATGAATCCTGCCCTTATTGATTTTCATTATTTTGCCATTAAGTTTGCAGGCCATAGTTATTTTCCGAAAATGCGCTTAAATTCCTTTTCCGCTAAAGTGTTAAGCCTGTTTTTATAGGTATTAAAATTTATCATCAGCCTTTTCGCGTCCTCTGTCAGTACCGCGCCACCGCCGCCCTTTCCCCCCGTAGTAACTTTTAACAATTTAATCCCCAACACCTTTTCAGTAGCCCTTATTTTCCCCCATGCCGCACGATATGACATCCCCATCTCCTTTGCCGCGGCGTTAAGAGAACCAAGCCTGTCTACCGCCTCAAGCAGCAATCTCCTGCCTTCGGCAAATGCAACGCCATCCCCGCATTCCAGCCATATTTTTATTTTTGCCTTCATACATTACCCCTTCGGCGGCTTTCACGTACATATCCTTTGCGCGATTAGGTTGCAAATCTGAACCCGGCGAGTACATCATTTCGTTAAAATGTGTACGTAAAAAAATGTCCTTGCGAGGAGTGGAGCGACAAAGCAATCTCTTGTTCCCAAAAAACTTAAGATTGCTTCGCTGTCGTTTGCAATGACGGTATCAATGTAGATATTTTAATGAAACGTTATACTAGTCGCACTACTTGAGTTAATCCCGCAAGATGTAAATTCCTGTATATAAAATCTGATTACGCATTATGCCATAATAGACATAGCGATATCAATGATAATTTGTTTTTAGTGGGCATTGAGAATTGAATATTTTTCTTACTGCACAACATGCGTTGCACGGTTTTTAAAATAGATATTGCAGATACTCTGGCAAATACTATAATAATTTGATTATGCACGGATTTTCACCTGTAATTGCCATTGTTGACAATTTTTTCCCTTGCTAAACCATGATAAAATTTCTGGAACCTGAATGGCACGACAAATTATCATCTACCAACACCGTCCTTCTGCGCTGGCTTAAAAATGAAAAAGATATTCCCACAGGATTTGTATTGGCTGCCCTTGAGCAAACAGCCGGTCATGGTCGAAGCAATCATCATTGGCTTTCACAACCTGGAGAAGATCTCACCTTTTCCTTTCTTTTGTCTACCCGGCATGACCTTTCGGGGCTTGCTTCACTCTCCATGGCAATTTCACTGGGAATCGCTTCCGCCCTGGATACCTTTGGTTTCACGACACAAACGAAGTGGCCAAACGACCTTCTTGTGAGGGGTCGTAAAATCGGTGGAATTCTTTCCGAGGAGAGTGGCGTGAAACGCCCGAACGGGCATGCTGCCATCGTTGTTGGCGTGGGAGTCAATGTGAATATGCAGGAGCCGCAGGTTTCTTCTATGAAAAAACCCGCAACTTCTCTTCGCATAGAGACCGGCAAAAAACATCTCATCAGGGATGTTCTCAATATTATTCTTGAAATGCTGCCTCAGTGGATCGACCGTTGGGAAGCCGGCGGATTTCCAGCCATACGTAACGAATGGCTCGCGCGCTGCTGTTTCGTAGGAGAGCGTATAACCCTGGGAGAGGGAATGGAACAAAGGTCGGGTATCTTGACGGGATTCGGGGAGAAAGGGCAAATCATCCTTCGCGGTGATGATGGTTTATTGTGTGATGTTTGGGCGGGAGAAGTAGAATAACCCGCCTTTTAGTTTATAAACGCAAGCACCTGTCCGGTGACAATCTGGTCGCATTCTTTTACCTTTATATCTATTACTGTTCCCTCTGCAGGGCTTGAAACGTGTATTTCCATTTTCATTGCCTCAACAACTAAAATTGACTGCCCGGAATGAAGATAATCTCCGATCCTTGAGGTGAGCCGAATCACCTTCCCGGGCATTTGCGCTTTTACCGCAAGGCCTTCTTCCTTAATTTTCTTTACGCCTACAGCCGTTACTGCCTCCGGTGTTTTGTGAATTTCTACCTGATAGATTTTACCATTTACCTTTGCCTTGTTTCCTTCAATCGTAACCGAATACTCTTTTCCGTTCACCGTCAGCAGGTATTCCTGCGATCTGACTTGCCGGTTCTGTTCGTCATTGGCAACGATTTGTCCTCCCTTTTTCTCCACCAGGCGAATCCCCATCTCTGCTTTTCCCTTAAGGAATTTCAACCCCTTATCCGTGCATGTGGCAACGATGAAAATATTCTCATCCGTCTCTGCAATGCCCTCCTGTTTAAGTATTTCCCGGACATGTCTAACACTCTTTTTTGGATCCTCATCGTTTATTTCAAGCGGAGAACGCACGGTTGGTTCCAGCTTAAGTTGTTCTGCCGCTATTTTCACAATTTCCGGATCTGGCGGCACGGGGGTTTTCCCGAAATAACCCAGTACCATTTTGCCGTAGCCCGGAGCGATTTTCTGCCAGGGACCGAAAAGAACATTGTTAAATGCCTGTTGGAAGTAAAACTGGGAAACGGGTGTCACTGAGGTTCCATATCCGCCCAATTTGACCACTTCGCTCATGGATTTGATCACCTCCGGATATTTATCCATAATGCCGTTATCGCGAAGCATTTGTGTATTTGCCGTAAGAGCGCCGCCGGGCATGGGACTCCATAAAATAAGCGGCTCTACAGATGTTGCCTCAGGGGGAAGAAAATAATCTTTCATACATTCCTTAAAAACCTCTTCCGCCTCGCGAACTTTGTCAATATTGACATCAAGATCATATCCGGTCCCACGCAGGGCATGCCACATGACCAAAATATCAGTCTGGCATGTACCACCGGAACAGGGCGACAGGGAAAGGTCGATAGCATCAGCGCCACCATCCAGGGCCGCCTTGTTGGCGCTCACGCCAATACCCGCGGTTTCGTGCGTATGAAAATGAATAAACATATCTTCCGGAAGTATTTTTCGCGCCCGTTTTATGGTCTCATACACCTTTGACGGCACGGCTGTGCCGGAAGCATCCTTAAAACACAAGGAGTGAAATGGTATTCCCTCGTCCAATATCTGACGCAGTATTCTAATATAAAAATCCGGGTCGTGCGCACCGGTGCATCCGGGCGGCAATTCCATCATTGTTATGCATATCTGGTGTTTCAGCCCCGCCTCAGCAATGCATTTACCGCTGAAAATAAGATTTCTCACATCATTGAGCGCATCGAAATTCCTGATTGTTGTAATACCGTGCTTTTTGAAAAGTTGGGCGTGCATCCGTATAATTTCACCAGATTGAGACTCCAGCCCCACGACATTGACGCCCCGGGACAGAGTCTGGAGATCTGCGCCATGGCCGGCGGTTTCGCGGAACGTATCCATCATGGCAAACGCATCTTCATTGCAATAGAAATACAGAGATTGAAAACGTGCGCCTCCTCCTGCTTCAAAATAGGAAATACCGGCGTCTCTTGCCGCCTCCAAAGCCGGAAGAAAATCCCTGGTAAGAACACGGGCGCCATACACGGATTGAAACCCGTCCCTGAATGCCGTACACATAAATTGAACTTTTTTCGTCATTTTGTATCTTTGCAACAGAAAAATATTATTTCACAAATATCGACCACAAGATACCGGCGGCAATCGCCGACCCAAGCACACCTGCAACATTTGGCGCCATTGCGTGCATAAGGAGGAAATTATGCGGGTCCTCCTTCTGCCCTACCATCTGCACCACGCGTGCTGAGTCAGGCACAGCGGATACGCCCGCTGCCCCAATGAGAGGGTTTATCTTATCCTTTAGAAAAAGATTCATGCATTTTGCAAAAACCACGCCGCCTGCCGTTGCTATACCAAAAGAAATGGCGCCCAATGCAAAAACGAGAAGGGATTGCGATGTTAAAAAGGTTTGTGCCTGCGCGCTTGCGCCCACTGAAAATCCGAGAATAATCGTCACAGTATCGATCATGGCGTTGCGTGCAGTGTTCGCCAATCGCTCTGTTACACAACTTTCCTTCAAAAGGTTGCCAAGGCAAAGCATGCCAATAAGCACTATTGAACCTGGCGCAATCAAAGCGGAAATCAGAAACACGGCAACGGGGAAAATAATTTTTTCCCTCTGTGATACATGCCGCGGTTCTTTCATACGAATGAGCCTCTCTTTTTTCGTGGTGAGCAATCTCATTATCGGAGGCTGAATAACCGGAACCAGTGCCATATAGGAATAGGCGGCAATCGCAATGGATCCCAACAAATGCGGCGCCAGCTTTGACGATAAAAATATTGCCGTAGGGCCATCCGCTCCGCCAATAATGCCAATAGCGCCCGACTCTGAGGGGCTAAACCCTAAATAGAGCGCGCCTATGAGGGTAAGAAAAATGCCTATCTGTGCCGCCGCCCCAAGCAACACAAGCTTTGGATTCGACAACATGGCGGAAAAATCAGTCATAGCACCGATCCCAAGGAAAATAAGCGGCGGATATATTCCTTTGCTTACCCCAAGGTAAAGAAAACTCAGAACACTCCCTTCCTGATATACGTTGAGCGCCATGCTGTCTATGGAGGGAATATTTCCCACTATCGCCCCAAATCCTATCGGCAAAAGCAGTAATGGCTCATAATCTTTAATAATTGCCAGACTTACAAAAAAAATCCCGACAATGATCATGAGGGCATTGCCCCACGTCATCATTGCAAATCCTGTTGTCTTAAGAAATTCGAAGAGAATCTCCATTAAGCCCTCCCAAAAAAAGACCGGAGATAACACATTTTACTAAAATGATTCTTTGCCAACCATACTGCCGCCCGCTTCACTATGCAGGGCAAAGCCGATTGCCGCAAGCGCCTCGTCTTCAGGCGCTGAGTAAAATGCCGGTATATGATGCGAAGTTTCTTCCGCAGGAAGTATGCTGGCAAATATTCTTAAAAAAATGGGAAGGAGATAAATAAAAAAACTGGTTATCGCGAGTGCGGCAAACACAATCAGCATACCGCTGATTGTGATCATAATTCCTTGTCCGTTGACTATATTTTGAACCCCTGAATTCATAGTTGTTTTCCCCGTTCTTATTTTTAAGATATGTTATGGGTTGACTTTAAAATTTTAATATCCTATATTTTTTTTTAGTAAGATGCAATTATTTTTTAAGGTTTCCCTGTCAGTATCCGTCAAATCTTCTGTTACAAAGTTCCTTTTAACACTATGGTTGCTTTTATTCCTGGTTCTACTCACAAAAATCATATCGCTTATGATATTAATTGGTTACGCTTTCGATACGGGTATCTTTGGCGATACCTTTTTGGGGTTTAACAGATGATTTATCTATTTTCTGTTTAAAGTGGGATGTTTCGGTTTTAGTTTATGGTAAAGCATTATGTTGTTTTTACGTTTGGCGAATCGGAAAAATGGTAGAAATGTGTTATTCAGCAAGGTATAATTTTTTTGCTTATCGCCTGCATAACAAATTCATTTATATACTGTTACCTTTCATGATAAAATATTGCGTTTACGGGATATCCATAATTATTGTACTCTTTTCTTTAACGGGTCGTAGTTAACGTAATTGCATTGGAAGCTCTTGCTTCCCTTTCGCAAGAATTATTCGGGTCAAAATAGGCCTTTGAATATCCTGGATAACCCGGTTTCATTCTTTTTTCCATTCGAAGCCAGAGCTTGGGAACGAGGACGATAGTGTTACACGTTTAAAAATGTTTCCTTAGCAGGTATTCATGGGTAAAAGCCTTTTTATGTAAGTTTTTTACACACACTGGACAAGGGTTTTTATGAAAAATGTACTTGGTGTTTTAGGGAAAAAGCTGCTTCTGTATTTTGTAAGCATATCCCTTATTCCCGCAACACTGTTGTGTTGCATTCACTATCTGCATAACAAAAAACTACTGGAGACAGAGTTATTTAATGAAATGTCGCTGGTGGGCGCATCTCTGTCGGAACACATCAATGCCTTTTTAGTTTACGGCGAGAATTCGGCAAAACACTATGCCTCCGATGGTTTTATCAGAGAACATCTCGAAAGCATTAACGATGATACGGAAAATACTGTGGCTATCCAGGCGCTGAACAAATATCTGCAATACAAGACCAGCCTCGAACCAAGATTTCGTGAGACCTTTACGACAAATACAAAGGGCATAGCAGTGGCGTCCAGCAATGCGCAGCGTGTTGGTATGGATATGTCGCAAGACCTTTCTGCCTTAAAAACAAAAGGCGGGACGTTCGTAAAGGATGTTTATCCGTGCGACATTACAGGGGAATACTGTTTAACCTTTTGCTCTTCCGTTATAAATAAGGATACAAACGAATTTTTAGGCATGATCGGGATACGCATACTTGCCGCTGAACTGGAAAGTATCACTGTGGGCGCAAAACAAGAGGCATCTGCCTTATTACTTCCTGCGCATACGCCGACGATGTATAGTGAGGGAAAAACAAACATAGTGACGGAAGAACCTTGTTTTAACGCGCAAGATGCTGATACTTCATATAAAAGAAATCATACGATAAGACCTCCTTTTGAATTAACCACACTGACACGCCGAGGCGAAACAAGCGAGGCATATCTTGTCAATAAACAAAGGCTAATGCTAACCTCCTCCCGGTTCATAGATAATGTCCTGTTGAGACAGGCGGTGGACACCTTGCCCGTCAATGTTTTAATAAGCGAAGGCAGGGAGATGGCAGGCATCTATAATGATTACATGGGAACGCCTGTCATCGGCGTTTCAAAATATATAAAACCCATGGGCTGGATATTGCTTGTGGAAGCGGATATCGCAGAGGCGTTTAAGCCTGTATACAGGGCAAGAAACTACTCTATCGTTATTATAGTGACCAGCGTGTTTGTTATTTCCGTCGTAGCATTTTTCATATCCGGCAGGATTGTCAATCCCTTAAAATCATTGATGACAGCAATGGGCAAGGTATCAAAAGGCGATATAGGGCATCACATACGCGTTACGTCAAAGGATGAGCTCGGAGAACTCGCGAAGGGATTTAATCGTATGACGACAGATTTGATAAAGGCGCGGGATGAATTGCGAGATCTTTTTGATGCGGCTAACGATCCCATGGTCACATTGAAAGAGGGCAATATGGTCAACAATATGAATAGCAGGGTCTCTGAGTTATTTGGCTACACGCAAAAAGATTTGCTCTCTAAGAAAATCGTCAGTATCATCAGAAAGGAAGATGTTCCCATAGTTGAAGAGTCACTTGATAACGCATGGCGGTTAAAACCAGGAGAAAAATATCCTATGTTTGAGGTGGGCGTTATGAAAAAGGACGGGAATGTGCTGGTTTGCGAACTGGATTTAAACCGGACACAGTTTGGAATACAACCCCATTTCAGGAACATAACAAAGAGAAAATTGCTGGAGCAAAGAATACTGGAAGAAAAACAAAAACTTGAAGCATCAAACACCCGCCTTCAATCCCTGCTGGCAGAACTGGAACGGACACAGATGCAGTTGCTGCAATCCGAAAAAATGGCTTCCCTTGGTCAATTGGCGGCAGGCATTGCCCATGAAATAAACAATCCGGTCGGCTATATCTCCAGCAATCTGGAATGGATGCATAATAAATTTGCCGTCATCAAGGCGATGCTGGAGGAGTTGAAGATAGAATCAAAGCCACAAAGCCGCCCATGGGATAATAGGAAAAACATTGCCTCTCACATGGAGAAAAGCATAAACGAATCCATGGAGGGTACAAGGAGGATTCAGAGCATTGTTAACTCACTCCGTATTTTCTCTCACAGGTCAGAAGATAAACCGGAACCGGCTGATATTAATGCGGAGATAGAAAGCGCCCTGAATATCATCCGGAACGAGATTAAGTACAAAGCCACATTGATTAAGTCTTACGGAAATATCCCCCCGATACCTTGCAACCGGCGCCAATTAGGGCAGGTCTTTATGAATATCATCCTGAATGCGGCACAGGCTTTGAAGGAAATGGGGGAGATAAGAATAGCAACGTATAGAAAAGACTATTTTATCTTTATTGTGATTAGCGATAACGGCCCTGGCATACCGGAGCAAGATCTTCCAAAAATATTTGAACCCTTTTTTACCACCAAAGAACCAGGCATGGGAACGGGACTGGGGCTTTCCATTGCTTACAACATAATAGCGAGCCACAATGGCACAATAGAGGTTGACAGCAAAGTAAATACAGGAACAACATTTACGATAAAGCTGCCTGTTACCATATAATACAGTCGGCAGTCTGCAATCTACAGTCGGCAAATTGCAGACTGCGGATTGTAAAATTTTTTTCTGAGGGACGCAAATGAAGCAAAAGACAATACTTATTGTTGATGATGAAAAAAACATCCTTGCGACATTAAAAAGAATCCTGGAAGAAGAGAAGGAAGGTTACAGGGTATTTTTCGCAGATAGCGGAATAAAGGGACTGGAAATTCTTAAGTGTGAAAATATACATCTGATAATCACCAATTACAGGATGCCAGGCATGGACGGCTTACAGGTTCTGAAAAGGGCTACGATGCTTTCGCCGGATGCGGTTAAGTTTATGTTAACCGGATATGCTGACCTGGATGTTGTTATGAAAGCAAAAAACGAGGGTGGTGTATACCGGTTCTTCACAAAACCATGGAGCAATAACGAAATATTAGGTGCCGTAAAACAGGCTTTTTGTAATTTTGACACATGCAATAACCTGGAATTTGGTACGGACAATAACCTGGCATTTGGTACGGAATAAAAGTAACTATTCAGCGTAAACGATACACGGCTCGTTCCCAAACTCCAGTTTGGGAATGCATTTGTTCGAGAAACTCCGGTTTCTCGCCTGTTTGCTGATAGATAGGGAATAAAATCACAGGGTTAAGACAGTTTGTAATTTGTCAAGTCTGACACGCACTGGAAACAAAGTTTCCAGTGCAATTGTGTTCCCAAACTGTGGTTTGGTAACGAGTTGCGCTCTGATCTCCGGTAGTTTAATAAATTACGCTGAATAGTTACGAATAAAAAATGAAAGAGTCCTGCTCTTTATTTACAAGTCTGAATGAAAACGCCATTCCCGTGTAAGGAGGAATGGCCAATGAGGGGTGCCCTAAGATGAAACAAAACACAATACTTATTGTAGACGACGAAGAAAATATACTTAATTCTTTAGGCAGGTTGCTGGATGATCTGGGCTGCACGGTTTTTTTTGCATATGACGGCAAGAAGGGTTTGGAGATAATAAAGGATAAAGATATTCACCTGGTGATATCCGATTACAGGATGCCCGGCATGGATGGCATAAAATTTCTTGATGAGGTCAAAAAGATTTCGCCGGGAACTATCCGGCTCATGCTGACAGGATACGCCGATATTGATCTGGCAATAAAGGCAATAAACGAAGGCGAGGTTTACCGGTTTATTACAAAACCATGGAACAATATCGAACTTTTGGTCACAGTAAATCAGGGCCTGGAATATTTCAACATGCAAAGAGAACTGTGCCGGTTGAACAAACTCATACAGTCTCAAAATGAAGCGCTTAAAGAATGGAACTCAAAACTCGAACAAAAGGTGTCGGAACAAACAAAATATATACAGGATTTCTTTCTGGAGTCCATTAAGTCCCTTGTAGTTGCGCTGGAAGTAAAGGATAAATATACAGAAGGACATTCAAGGCGCGTCTCTGAATATGCCACATACATTTGCCGGAAGATGTCACTGCCGGAAGCATTTATAGAGGACGTAAAACTGGGGAGTTTATTGCATGATATCGGGAAAATAGGCATCAAAGAATCTATCTTAGGCAAAAACACCGGTTTGACGAAAGAAGAATACGAGCATATTAAAACCCACCCATCCATCGGAGAGCGTATCTTAACACCCATTATCAAAAACAGTACTGTCATTAATATTATCAGATATCACCATGAGCATTTAGACGGCAATGGCTACCCTGATGGACTGAAAGGTGCCGTAATCCCTCTGGAAGCCAGGATAGTCGCTGTTGCGGATGCACATGATGCATTACTGTCAGAACGTCCTTATCGTAAAGCCAGAGACCCATTAAGCGCCAAGAAAGAATTGGTAAAATGTGCCGATATACAGTTTGATTCAAAGGTAGTTGAAATTCTCACATCAAACGAACACAATGTGACGGACAGCCCGTTCAGGTGAATCATTTTTTTAAAAACCCTTATAAAAGACCGATCTATTACCCTACGCTTCTCATACTTTTATAAATGAACATTCTCATATCCATAGACCATACAGTTAAAAAGTTTCTCCTTTCAATGGGACAGGTAACGTTGCTGGCCTTCAAAGGGTTTTGGGGCATTTTTTTGCCGCCTTTTAATCCGAAGCTGCTACTGAAGGAAATTGACAATTTCGGCGCCGGTTCATTTCTGCTTGTGAATATCATTGCCTTGTTTACCGGCATGGTCATGTCGCTCCAGACAATTTACGGATTGCGCATGTATGGGGCAGAGATGTATGTGGGAAGCGTTGTTTCCCTTTCCATTGTGAGGGAACTAGGTCCGGTTCTCACCTCTATTATGGTGGGAGCACGTATCGGCTCAGGCATTGCGGCAGAAATCGGCTCGATGCAGGTAACAGAGCAAATTGACGCCATGCGGGCTTTAGGAGCAAGCCCCATCAAAAAACTGGTATCTCCAAAAATATTCGCCGGATTGATTACGCTGCCCCTCCTTACGGTCACAGCGGATTTCATTGGTATTTTTGGCGGACTCATAATTGCAACCTTTGAATTGGATATAGACCATATTTTCTATATTAATTCTATTTTAACCACCATTACCATTTCTGATTTCATTAGCGGCATTGGCAAAACAGTCTTTTTTGGACTGCTTATTGCCGTTATCGGCTGTTATTTCGGGCTTAAAACATCAGGGGGTACCACCGGCGTGGGGCGTTCCACCACTATTTCTGTGGTAACAATCTCGATTTCCATCCTAATTGCAGATTTCTTCCTCACAAAATTGTTTCTTATGATCTTCTGATGAAAAAACCCATAATTGAAATTAAACATGTCTATAAATCATTTAACAATCATCCGGTTCTGAATGATATAAATCTTTCCGTACAGGAAGGGGAAATCATATCGCTCCTTGGCGCAAGCGGAACGGGGAAAAGTGTTCTTTTGAAAGGACTTATCGGCTTAATAAAGCCGGATAAGGGCGATATCTTTGTTATGGGTAAAAATGTTGCACAAATGAATGAAGATGCATTAATTAAATTACGGGTTCATGTGGGAATGCTGTTTCAGGGTGCAGCATTGTTTGACTCATTAACCGTATTTGAAAATATTGCCTATCCGCTACGGGAACACCTTAGTCTTTCAGAAGTAGAAATAAGGTCACGCGTTTCAGAAAAATTACAACTGGTAGGCCTTAAAGGCATTGAGGCAAAAATGCCGGATGAATTGAGCGGAGGCATGAAAAAGAGGGTAGGCCTGGCAAGGGCTATCGCCACTGACCCGGATATTATTTTATATGATGAGCCCACTACAGGTTTAGACCCCATTAATGCGCAGCGCATTAATGATCTCATTATGGAATTACAGAAAAAACTTGGCATTACCACTATCGTTGTAACCCATGATCTCCATTGTGTGAAAACGATATCAGACCGCATCGCAATGCTTCATGAGGGAAAAATCATTTTTGTTGGAACATGGCAGGAAATAACATCCTGCCCATTAAATGAAGTAAAGGACTTTATCAGCGGCAATATCTGTTTGTAAAAGTGTTACAAAAGGAGAAAGTATGCGTAAAGAACACGTTGCAGAATTACGGGCGGGAATTTTTACTATTATTACGTTGATATGTCTTAGCATAGCGCTGTTTATTCTTGGTTCACAAAAAGGATATTTCAGACCCCATGTTACACTGAAGGCACGGTTCCTCCATGTCTATGGACTGCAAAAGGGCGTTCCGGTGCGTTTTATGGGGGTAACGGTAGGCCAGGTTAGAAACATCATACTCCCGGAGGAGTCGCCATGCAATGAGATTGAAGTAGTGATGCAAGTAGATAAAGCCGTCCAGAAAAATATCCTGACAGATTCCGTTGCCACCATAAAATGGCTCAGTTATGTTACAGGTGATTCATACGTGGAAATCTCTTCGAAAGACTGTACCGGACATATTATAAAGGATGGAGATACCATTAAGGGCGCTGAACCAATGGACTATACCTCCGCCATTGAAAATGGAACCATTGCTATAAAATCTATCGCTCGGTTCTTTAACAAACTGGATGAAGGAAAATTCGCGGAAACCTTAATCAGCGTATCGCTGTCGTTGAATGAAAGCATTACCCAATTCAGGGAGAGTACAGGGCTTTTAAATGCATTAATTTATGACGTACGTGGAAGGCTCCTCATGGATAATTTAATTACCGCCTCTGACTCGTTTAATGAAATTATTGCAAAAGTAGCGGAGGGCGAGGGCACACTTGGGGCATTAATTGCAGACCCGGAATTGTACGACAATATGAAAAGTCTTTTGGGAGGTGCAGAAAGAAGCCGTATCCTGCGAAATGTCATCCGGAAGAGTATTGAAAAGGGGAAAACAAATACCACTCAATAACAATTTTTGATGTACGATTTTTAAATCGTACATCTAATGCCGTAAATGTTCATGCTGGAAATAAAAATACAGAATACGAAACAAATCCGAATAATAAAACATAAAATTCAAAACAAATCTAAAACACACTTATCTGCGTGCGATCAAGCACAGGCAGGCAACAACGACACCCTACTTGCGTTTCCGATGATACCATTCGGTATGTTCATGCTGCTTCAGATATGCTCCCTTGGCGCCCAACTGCGGCAGCCGATTAATCATATCCAGCACAAGGTGAAATCTTTCGAGATCATTTAAAACAATCATGTCCATGCATGTTTTTATTGTTGGTACGGTGGTACGTCAACCGATGCACCAGCCAGGGTAGCCGTTTCTCAAGGAACTTTAAATGATCGGGGTACTCTGAATCCACCAGCAGTGGGATCTGGTGGGATCGAAAGGTGCCCTCAATTTGAAGTCCATCGACGACTTTAGGGCCAGTCCAGCCTTTGGGTGAATTGAGGACGATCATTGGCCATCGTGGACGAGTAGTGTCGTTCTTCTTCCGTGCATTATCTTGGATTTGCCGAATACTTTCGATGACCTGTTCCAAAGTACTGGCCATGAGTTGGTGCATCTCTTCCGGCTCATCACCTTCCACAAAGTAAGGTGTCCATCCGCAGCCTCTCAAAAATTGCTCTAATTCCTCTGGCTCTATGCGGGCAAGTACGGTTGGGTTAGCTATTTTATAGCCGTTAAGATGCAGGATCGGTAGTACTACTCCATCGTTGATCGGATTGAGAAATTTGTTGGAGTGCCATGCTGTTGACGGTCATCTCAATATCTTTCTTCGTCTATAGTTAAAGTTTACTTACGCGTTTGCTTCAACGGGAACGCTCGTTGACAGCCTATTCATCAACCCAATATCCCTGGCGATTGTAATATTGATGCAGTACTGTCTCATACTCTCGAGTCAGTAGAGACTCCTCTGTATATTCCGGTGACTGCTTGATGGTCTCACGAGAAAGATTGACAAATACTTTCGACTTATCCCAACTAATGCGCTCGATCCATTGCGGTGAAATCAGCACCTTTTTCCCAGACCACCATTTCTGTGTATCGATGATTAGATAACGAATAACCCACATCTCGTCATCGATAATAAAATCATTGACATAGCCAATCTCGTCGTCTGAAGCCTGGATGCGATAGCTGCTCACCTCGCGAGTGCTGCGCAAATGGGGATCCCACTCTTCCGTATCTTGATAAGAGTCCAGCATGTGTGGGCCGCCAAAATGCGGCGGAAATCCATAATATGCGCGGTAGGTTTCCTCGAATTGTCGCGAGACGGGCTTGTCACTGTTCAAGGATGGGCTGCCCTCGATCTGCTTTTTGGTTAAATCAATGGTGATGTATTGCTCTTTTTCATTCACGGCGCCAAACGCATACGGAGAAATTAACACCTCTCTGCCCGTAAGCCAGTTTCCCGTGTCGGCCACCAGATAGCGAATGACCCAGTACTGATCATCAAAGTAAAATTCTTCGACTTTCCCTATTTCCCCGTCAAGGCCGCGCAATGTATAACCTTTTAGTGTTTTACCTTTGTATAGCATAGTCGTATTCCTTTCGTACTTTAAGTTTCGTTTTATTCGCTGTTGCCACCCGGCTGACAGCGTATTTGAGAAATCGGTTTCACTGCGATCTGCACTGGCGACAACACTCCTATTGCACCGGTGGCGGCGGCTCCGCTATGGTGGGCGGGCACACCGAAAACGGATCGAGACGAGAGATTTATTTCGCCGCATAGTCCGAATTCCTTTTTTCATTGGAGCCAATCTATCAGGAAACCTGATGCTGGCCTGGCATCATAGGATTCAGGAATGAGACTACCTTTCTGGTTTCCTGCTGAGTCGCTGAAGGTTAAATTCGTACCTGGTAAACCGATACGGTCAATGTTTCCATGAAAACTTCGTTCCAGCGATTCACCTGTCTGATACAATGCAAACTTGATGCTCGATGAGCCACCATTGATCGTCAGCACGCCAGCGTGAATCCGATTTGCGGATAAACAGGTTTGTCATTCTGCAACCTCCAATCCAAACGAAGCCAGCTTCGCGCATGTAGAACTGTAATCCGTATGAAGAACACTTCGAATCCCCAAACTTTCTGCAACCTCGACGAACATGGGGGTGTTTTCGATATAGACTACCTGCCGGGCTGGCGTCTGGGCAATATCCAGCGCAAGCCGAAAGATGTCAGTGTCTGGCTTACGGACATGGACGAAGCAGGAGGAAATAAAAAAATCCACGAACCCATCAAGCTTGAACGTTCGAATTCGGTACACATTCAGTTCCCGTGCTTCGTTGCTGACAACGACAATCTTCAATCCACATCGTGCCTTAAGCCGGCGGACCAAGTCAATCATTTTGGGATACGGCTTCGACTGGGCGAACATGAATTTCCGAAACTGCGCCGGAGTAAACGGCCGCTCCTTGTAAAACACCACCCGATCTAGATATTCTTCCAGCGTGAGCTTTCCCTCCTCGTAGGTTTCGACAGTTAGATGATGTCGGTCATTCATCTCGGCCAACTCCAGCTTGAAATTTATCGCCGCCCGTTTACGAGCATGATGGTCCCATCCGTTAGTGAGCAAAACGCCGCCAATATCCAGGAACAATATTGTAATTGAACTGCCCTTTTTCATTTAGTCTCTCTCAGGTTGATTCTTATTCAGCCTGCGAAAAAATTACCACCGTGTATGGCCCTATACTGATTTTGCCGGAGCAAGGCAGCCCCTCGATTATTTCCTCCTGAGCCTCGACATCAGGGGTTGGATAATTTGTAAAATTAGGGCCGTAGTTATATGCGTCACTGTTAAATCGAGTCTTCCACAATCCGGCACGCGGAAAACCTATGACATAACACTCGCGGTTTTGATTCGCCATATTCACTACCACAACAACAACGTTATCTGTTGGATATTGTTTGTCCCAGTGATGGAAAGCGATGGTCTTTATCCTGGAACCAGCGATCTTCCCGCAACTCCAGCGCTTCAAAAATCATCGGGATACCTGCCAAAGTAAGAACACGTGCACTTCCTAACGTAGAGCGTTTCTTGGAAAACCAGCTATCCACCTTACCTGGCCATATCGCCCTTATAGTTGGACAATATTTTGCCGGACATTTCTTGCCGTAACAGTAATTATATAATAGTGACTACAAAAACGGCAATAAATATAAAAGAGAAAGGAAAAGGAACCAGGTTAGGAGAGTTAGGAAGAATAGAAATAATTAGTGGTGGAGCGCTGGCGGCGGGAGAAGGTAGAGTAGTTGCTGGCACGGCAGCTATCATCACTGTGGGAGCCGTGACTGGTTATCATTAGAATTTGTTTCGGGTTTCGTGTTTTGTACTTCGGATTTCACCGTTAAAGGTACTACTTGCTGCAATGCCAATTGCTTTAACGTTTTGTAATCAACCTTTCCTGTGGAAAGCAAGGGAATGGCATCTATGTGGAGATAGTGATCTGGCTGTGAAAGCTTTATAATGCCATGTTTATCAAGTGCAGCGTTCAACGAAAGTTTATCAGGGTTTGGGTGGACAACGAATGCCACGATCTGTTCGCCCTTTTGTGCATGCGGGATGTTTACTACGGCGCAGTTTCTTTTTTCTCCCTCTGTTATTTCATCCAAAATGCAGGATAATTTATCCTCAATGGAGGAAAGGGACACCATTTCTCCGCCAATCTTGGCGAATCTTTTCAGACGATCGGTAATGTATAAAAAGCCGTTGTCAAATTTCCCGATGTCGCCTGTTATGTAATATCCTTCGTGAAAGGCACATTCCGTCAGTTCCGGGGAGTTATAATACCCTTCCATGAAATTAGGACCCTGCACAAGAATTAAGCCTTCCTCTCCCTGGGGTACTTCACAATACGTTTCAACATCTACAATTTTACAATTAATATTTGGCAAGAGTTTTCCCACGCTTCCATGCCGGAAATCATACGCCTTATTCGCGCTGATGCAGGCGCAGCTCTCCGTAGTGCCATACGCTTCATATATAGGGATACCAAACTTTTCCTGAAATTTTTCCCTTACTGCACTGTTTAATTTTTCCGCTCCGGCATACGCCAGACGTATAGTGGAGGTCTGTTCTTTGTGCCATTTTTTCACAAAACCACGATACAGAGTGCTCGTACCCAGCACGATAGTAACCTTTTTATCATGTACGATCCTCCCCAGCTTTTCATATTCCGTAGGGTTTGGATGGAATACCACGCCAAGTCCCTTTAATAATGGCAACCATAAACATACGACAAAGCCAAATACATGAAAAAAAGGCATAGCACCTAAAAAGACATCTTCGGGAATAGGATCAAATATGGTAGAAATGTTTTGTATGGTTGTATAGACATTTTGGTTTGTCAGTGGCACGCCTTTCGGATGGGATTCTGACCCGGAGGTAAAAAGTATAACCGCATTTTTCTTCGGTAGATCGCAAGCTGAAAATTCCTGAATAAGAGAATCTTTCGATCTGAATTTACATGCAAGGTACGTCAGTATTTTTTTTTTCTTTGAAATGTTGTTTTTTATGTCCTCGATAAAAATCATTCTTTTGTCGAAAGGTATGCCCGCTTTTTCAATAAAAACCTTCGAGGTCAGTATAGAGCGTACGTCGCATATTTTCAAAACGTAATCCTGCTCTTCTTTGCTCGCAACGAAATTCAATCCTACAGGGACCTTTCCGGCAAAGGCTGTCGCTATATTTGCCAATGCGCCTCCGATTGAAGGGGGGAATACAACGGCAATATTTTCACCTTCCATGTCGCGAATATATTTTGACAAAAGAATGCCGCCTGTAAGGGTCTGCCCGAAGGTAAGTGATATCCCAAACGAATCAAAGAAAACAGTTTTATTAAAATTATTTTTTGCTGTGGTTATAAAACTTTTTAAAATCATTAATATTCCTTTTAGATTTACGATTTTGGATTTACGAAGCACGATTTAAAATAGTACTTCGTACTCCATTCTCGTTTCCAGGTCGGAACCTGGGAACGAGAGGAAAGTTTTGTTCATATTTTAATGTTTCTATAATTGGAGTCAATTATTTAATCAGTTTATACTCAATAGTCTTACAATTGTAACGAAGCAATCGCTTCTTCCTGCAAATCTGGGATTCCTAAGCTTATATAGCCAGAACCAAACAGGCACAAAGCACGAAATACTAAACAAATTCTAATCACCGAAGGCCTAACTAGATAGATTACGCTGAATAGTTATAAATATTTTGCCAAAAAGCGCAAAGAAATTACCGATGAGGTACTAAACATTAAATATATTGTATCTGTTTTTCGTTGTTTATTCTAAATACTTGATTTATATTTTCAACATATGAATACCACAAAATGGTTTGCAAAAGACTTTATTATACAGAACACACTGTCCGCAATAAAAGACGCTATTTCCAATGCAGGGGGTAATGAGGTCTTTTTAATCGGGAAGCCTGATGAGAATTATATGATAGCCGATATAGAAGTGTATGCTATGGGAAATAAAAATGCTGTGCCTGCCATTCTTCGTGAGGTAAAGCATGGAGAGGTTATTATCCACAATCACCCTAACGGAAACCTTACCCCTTCTGAAGAGGATATTGAAGTTGCTTCCGAAATGGGTTCCCTCGGCGCAGGATTTTACATTATCAATAATGAGGTAGAATACTTATACCCTGTGGTGAAAATTGCGAAAGAACATCCTTATGAAAAACTGGATTGTGTGATGTTGTCGAATTTATTACGCCCGGGCGGAATATTGTCTGTTACTATCCCTGGCTACGAATACAGGGAATCGCAGGTAGATATGCTTACATCGGTATCAGATGCCTTCAATAATGACACAGTTGCAACAATTGAAGCAGGCACCGGAACGGGAAAATCACTGGCATACCTCCTTCCTGCAATATTCTGGAGCGTGAAAAATAAGGAAAGAGTGGTTATATCCACAAATACAATAAACCTGCAGGAACAGTTGATGTACAAGGATATCCCTACACTAAAGATAGAAAATATTCCCAACTTTAAAAGCGTCCTTGTTAAGGGAAGAAATAATTATATTTGTTTAAGGAAAGCACAGAACTTGCAGTTTGAAGGCGATATGCTTATTGAGGAAAGGGAAAAAAAACAATTAATACATATACTGTCATGGGCGGAAAAAACAAGGGATGGAAGCAAAGCAGACCTGAACCTTCTTGTTAATGATAATGTCTGGGAAATGGTTCAGTCTGAAGCAGACCAATGTACACGGTTAAAGTGTAATTTTTATAATAAATGTTTTTTTTATTCTGCAAGGCGGAATGCGTCAAGCGCAGATATCCTTGTGATAAATCACCATCTTTTGATGGCTGATTTGGTCTTAAGGAAAGAAACCAGAGGTTATGATTCAACTGCGATACTGCCACCATTTAAGAGGATTATAATAGATGAAGCGCATAATCTGGAGTCGGTCGCAACATCTAATATAGGCTTGTCTTTCTCCAGAATGCGGATTTTAAAACCTTTGGGTAAGCTTGTTAATCAAAAGGATAACAAAAAGGGGCTTTTGCCATTTCTTAAAAATAAAATTAAAGATGTTGATTTTCAATGTAACAAGGATATTACGGTAGATATTACAGAAGGAATTTATCCTCAATTACTCGACATGCGGATAGAAATTTACACGTGTGTTACCAATACTTTTTCTGATATTTTTGAGTCTGTAAACAGCTATATTAATAATAAATTTTTAGAAAACGGAACAGAACTCAAACTAAGAATAACTGACGAACTGCTCTCTACACCGTTGTGGTCAGATAGTATTGAAAAAAAAATACGGCATCTTTGCACGGAAATACATAACTTCGTAATTTTATTAAATAAGTTAATTGCTGCCATTGAAAGACTTGATAAAGAGTCCCGGGATATATTGTCGTCTCTGTTCATAGACATAACATCATGTAAAACTCGTCTTAATACTGCAAAAAATGATCTCTTTTCTTTTATACGTTCTGAAGAAAATCTATGCAGATGGATTGAATTAAGAAGATACAACGATAATTTCTTTATAAAATTCTGCAATGCACCAATAGATATTTCAAATGCCTTAAAGGCATACCTGTTTGATAATTACCGGACAATTATATTAACCTCTGCAACATTAACCATAGATAACACATTCACTTTTTACCAAAAAAATACGGGACTTCATTTACTTCCGGAAAAAAGGATTACGGAACTGATTCTTAGCTCTCCCTTTGATTATAAATCTCAATCTATGATATGTATACCAACAGACATCTCTGACCCTGATGACTCATATTATAAAAAAGATTTAGTAGAAAATTTAAGCAAACTGATCGCCATCACTGATGGACGTTCACTTGTATTATTTACATCATACCGGCTCCTTAATGATATATTTGATATGCTGAAACCGTATTTTACCGGGCAAGGCTATACCTGTTTAAAGCAGGGAGAAGACAACAGACACAACTTACTGGAAACATTTAAAAATGACAAAACATCAATATTATTCGCCACCGATAGTTTTTGGGAAGGCATTGATGTAAAAGGGGATGCGCTGGAGTGTGTTATTATTACCCGTCTGCCTTTTAAAGTACCAAATGAACCAATTATTGAAGCAAGGACAGAGGCTATTGAGATGAAAGGGGGCAACTCATTTTATGATTATTCCCTGCCAGTTGCTGTGTTAAAATTAAAACAAGGATTTGGAAGACTGATAAGAAGCAAGGAAGACAGAGGCGTGGTATTTATATTTGATAGACGTATCGCTACAAAAAGTTATGGTAAAGTATTTATTAAATCACTCCCGAAGGCAAAATGCATAAAGAAAAACACGGAACACGTGTTTAAAGAGTTGGAGAATTTTTTTAAGAGGAGGTAAATATTATGAAAATCTTTTTGACGGGCAGCACTGGTTTTGTCGGAAAACAGTTATTAAACAAACTCATTGAAAATAAATATAAAGTAAAATGCCTGGTAAGAAAAGGCTCTGAACATAAATTGGGACAATATATCAACCAGATAGAAGTTGTAAACGGAGATATTACAGATCCGCCTTGTCTTAAAAACGCTATAGCTGATTGTGAAGCAGTAATTAATATTGTTGGTATTATCAGGGAAATACCGGGAAAAGGGGTTACTTTTGAAAAACTTCACTATGAAGGTACGCACAACCTCATAAGAGAAGCGAAAAAACAAGGTGTTGACAGATTTATACAAATGAGCGCTTTAGGGGCAAAGCAGGAAGGAAAGACGCTGTATCAACAAACAAAATTCCTGGCGGAAGAGTGTATAAGGAAAAGCGGGCTTAATTATACTATTTTCCGTCCATCTATCATATTTGGTAAGGAAGATAAGTTCGTTAACACATTTGCAGGTATGCTAAAAATTCAGCAGTTTATCCCCGTAATCGGAGATGGTAAATATAAACTGCAACCGGTAGCCGTTGAAAATGTCGTTGCCGCGTTTGTTGACTCGATAGAAAGAAGAGACACGTTTGGAAAATCGTATGAAGTAGGAGGACCAGAAAAAATTGAATTTAATGACATTATTAATATTATCGGAAAGGTACTTTGTTTACCTCCCTATAAAATTCATATTCCAGTCTGGATTATGAACACTTTGGCTGAAATGTTTGATTGGATACCTGCCTTTCCCGTAACAAAAGATCAAATAACAATGTTGCTGGAAGGAAATACCTGCGATGAAAAACCCTTTTTAGACCATTTTAAAATAAACCCTATATATTTTAAGGAAGGTATTTCAAGATACCTTTTCTGAACTGGCATAGCCAAGCCATAACCAAACAAGAAATGCGAAAGGGGAACTACATATTGCACAGATTTAAAAAAAGGCACTAATTAAAATGAGATTTAAAAAAAATAAAGTGTTATCAAAAACTCTAATTTATGGTGTAAATTTATTGTTTATTAATATGTAGATAATTTACACCCAAACGATATCTTTTTATTTTTAAGTTTAATATATAATTTTTATATGTAGGTAAAACACAGGTATTTTACAATAAAAAAAAGGATATAAGTCTTTATTTTATAAATGTTTATTGAAAAATAACACATATTTTAACAATCAACATAATAAGATTACGGTTTATTTTAAATAGATAATTATATAATAAATACCATAAGAATAATTGTTTTTAAAAAGATGGGGACAGAACCTTAGACGGGTAAAAAGAGGTTTAAAATATAGATTTTAACGTTAAAATTCCAAAGAGTGATAATTAACCCTGTCATGGTTGTTTCAACATCGCATGGAGGTTTGAGATGGAGTGTTTTTATATTGGTTTAAATATTTCAATTTTGCCTATTTAAAGCAAATGATCTCTTATAAGTAGCAGGTATTGCATCACTACAAGCGCGATACCCTGCATCTCCAGAGTCTTTTTTCTATCCCGTGAATTTTTCAAAAAGCTAAAATGTTACCAATCATTGGATTTCACCGACACCGTTCATTTTAACCCACCTGAATGAAGAATCACATAAAAAGATAACGTTGAATAAATAGCTAATTACAAATATAATAAATTCCGTCTTAAATTTATCTGGAGTTTTACTCTTTTAAAAGAGAAGGGGTGTTTGTGTGAATTTTCTTCGTTTTTTCAAATCAACCGCAACGTATTATTTGCCGGCAATACTTTTAGCCGGTGCTTTTCAATATTCTTTAGTTTATGCATCCTCCGTAAAAGACCAAATGCCTTACCGGAGTAACATGGCCCACGAACAATATTTACAAGGTGTAGAATATGCAAAATACGGACTACATAATGAAGCAATTGAATTATTCAGGAAATCACTCGCGACAGACCCGGATAATATTGATACCTGTATTAGTCTTGGCGAAGTGTATGCAGATAAAAGAATGGATAGTGAGGCAATAGAGCTATTTCAAAAAGTCCTGAAAATAAACCCCAATCAACCACAAGCATATTTTAAAATTGGTACCGTATATTTTGATATGGAAGAATATGAACCTGCCATTGAATATCTTAAGAAAACGATTGAAATGAATCCTGATTATAAGGTTGCATATTCTTTGTTGGGTATTTCATACGCGAAAAGCGGCAAATATGACGAAGCAGTTAAGGTGCTTAAAAAACGCATTGAACTGGACCCCAATCTGGCGATAACCTATTCTAATCTGGGACTGGTCTATACAATGAAAGGATCAAATAAGGAAGCATTGGTGGAATATAATAAGGCTTTGGGAATTAATCCTTATCATGAAGAAACATTATTTAATATTGCCTTTCTGTATGAAAACATGGGGCAGATTGATGAAGCGCTCGCATATTATAACAAAACCGTTGAATGCAACTCCGGTAATGCAAAGGCACAATACAATTTAGGGTTAAATTATCTAAAGAAAAAACAATATGACGAGGCAATTAATGCCTTTGAAATTTCACTTATGGCAAATCCGGACAATATCGAAGCATATAATAATTTAGGCAATGTTTATGCGGCAAAAGGGATGGAAGAAAAAGCAAAAAATTATTTTTCTTTGTACAATAAACAATTAAAGCTGCAACAAAAGAAATAATTAAAGAAGGTATCGTTCCTAATAGATGTAGTGACGAAGCATTGACCGTTCGGGTATGAATTTATTTGTAACATTGCAACAAGTATTATTTTCATATAACATCCTTTTTTGTGCTTAGGGTGGAGCGGATAAACCCTGTTTTCCAGTGAGATTGCCCGGGCTTATCAATAGCATAGACAATCAGGCTTTGCCCTTGCGTCCATTGCAATAAATGTACAAATTCTTATTATTCATCTTTCGAAGACCTTATTTATCGGACAACAAGATATCCTGAGAAAGGAATTTTTTTATGAAGAAAAACTATCTGTTTACCCCAGGACCTACAATGGTACCGCCTGAGGTTTCGCTCGCTGAAGCGCAACCAATGATACACCACAGAACACCACAATTTTCCCAAATATTTTACGAATTGAGCGAGGATTTAAAGTATCTGTTTCAAACAAAAACAGGAGAGGTTTATACGTTAATGTCCTCCGGCACCGGCGCAATGGAGGCGTGCGTTGCCAACGTCCTGTCGAAAGGTGATAAAGCACTGGTAATTACCTCTGGCAAATTCGGAGAACGTTGGGTGGAGCTATGCAAGTGTTTCGGCATTGAAACAGAGGTCGTTAGTGTGGAGTATGGAAAAGGGGTAGAACCTTCCAGGGTGGAAGAAATTCTTAAGAAAAACAGTGAAATAAAGGTAGTTTTTGCAACACAAAGCGAAACATCGACAGGTGCGCTGCACGATATAAAGGCCATTTCACAGATTGTGAAAAAATACAGTGCACTGATAGTAGTGGACGCTATTACCGGCATCGGTGTTCATAAATTTCTTATGGACGAATGGAATGTTGATGTAGCGGTAACCGGTTCGCAGAAGGGGTGCATGTTGCCGCCTGGGCTGGCATTTGTTTGCGTAAACAGCGGGGCATGGGAGGCTGTTGAAAAAGGGGATTTACCCAGATATTACTGGGATTTTAGGAAGATGCGCAAAAATCTTAAAAACAAAACAACGCCATTTACCCCTGCAGTATCACTCGTTATGGCAATGAAGACTGCAATGGAGATGATTAAAAAAGAAGGCATTGAGAATGTGTGGGCAAGGCATGAACGTCTCGCAAATGCCACCAGGGAAGGTGTGAAGGCATTAGGATTGGAACTCTTTGCCGGGAATAGTTCAAGCAATGTTTTGACTGCCATAAAGGCGCCGGAAGGCGTCGATGTTGATAAAATTATTAAAAAATTAAGGGATGAAACAGGCGTTACTTTTACCGGAGGGCAGGACTCCTTAAAGGGAAAGATGATACGCATAGGCCACATGGGCTATGTTAACGATTTTGATATTATTCTGGCGATTTCTGCACTTGAGAAAGGCCTCCATGAAGCCGGCTATCCGGTTGAGTTAGGGAAAGGAATAACCAGAGTACAGTCATTATTGGTAAAGGGGAGATAAATAATAATAACTATATAATGTGTACCGCCGGCTACATACACATAAAAAGGAATAATAAATGCCAAAGGAGTTGTAGAGACAGGTTTAAAACCTGTCTCTACGGTTGTATATGAATGCAGTTATAACAATTTGCAGCAAATGCTTCGCCCCTACTTTACTTTAAATCGGGAACGCGCCCATTTCAGTTATATAATCGAAATTCATCTTCATTACCGCACCTGTTTCCAGCAGTAATGAACCGGATACATATCATTTATCAACGCAAGCGCCTCAACAATTGCGCCGGCTATACCCCAAAGCCCGAGCAGATATGCCACTACTTCCGCACGTGTTCAGTCCAATATTTTCTGCTCCGCTTCAGGAATCGGAATATTCCTGTCTTTCGCCAAAATCAACGCCTCTTTGTATTGCAACGGGAGATGGGCAATCCGCGCCAGTGTTCCCAGATCATAAAGCAGCTCTGCCACAGAGGTCTGGTCTATGATGTTTATGTAAGGAAGGACTATTTGGCAAGGATAACGAATAAAATCCCGTTTAATCTTTTCAAATCCAGAGACTTCTCCTCGATTGAAAGGCTCGGTATCACTCTTCCACGCTGACTTGTCCGGCAAGCCCTTATGATGCCCGTCAATTGCAATTGATGCCTCAATGATTCTACAAAGTAGTGCATAACCCGGCACCCCATGAAACATGAGGCACACTGCCGCGTTTCCCGCCGTTTGTGAGATAGTCCTGAAATGCCTGTTGATACTTGCCAAGGTCATGCAACAACGCTGCTATCTTGAAAATTTGTTTGTAGTTTTTGTGACATGCAAAGTATTCCGCAAACATTGCCGTTTGATGCAGATGTTTTGATAAGCTGTGTTTCTCTTTATTACTATTTTCTGAAGGTGCAAAATACTCAGGCATTATATTCCTTCAATACACAAACCTACCCAATAAGCCAAATCCCCGGCGCCAAATTCATGTAGTGCGACGAAGTTCGTCGCACTAAAAAGGACAATTTCAAGTTTCAAAAAACCAGATTTCCGCTAAAGAGCATTGTGGAGTCCGAAACAAATTCTAATGACAAAATATTATGATATGCTAAACAAACGCATCTTTCATCTTTTGTACCAGCCTGGTTCCGGCTTTTCCATGTTGGGAATTTAAGAGAAGGCATTGCCATTGCAGAGGGAAAATGATATGATTCCTTGGTCAAAAATCACAGAACGGCTGCCCTTAATAACCCCGAAACATTATTTTAGAGTAAAGACGCACGGCTGTACATCTTTGCATTCGTATTAAAACACACCCCTTATATCCCCTCTTTTTAGAGGGAACCTGGGGTATTTTATACATTACGGGTTCACAAATTGGCAACACTTTAGTTTTTTGAAAAATTCCAACAACAGCGATGTTTGCCGCATAGTATAGGGGCGAAGCATTTGTTGTAAATTATCATAAATGCATTCATACACAAACAAGCAAATGCTTCGCCCCTACGGTTTCAAAAAACTAAAGTGTTACCATTTTTTTGATTCGTTCGGGTTAGAAAGTTACCGGATACCTAAATTTGTCCTGAAAGGCCACAAAAATGAGAAAAATACCGAGAACAATGAGTACGCAGCATCCCGACAATGTAATAATGCCGTTTTTTACGGAGGGAGCCCCTTTTCATGGCGAAGATGAAATAAAAGAGGCATATTATGTGTTTTCTCATTTGCGATGTGATGAACAGATGTGGGATTGCGAAGGGAAGGAAGTGGATGAATTTGTCATCAAGAAGTTGCTCACGCGGTATGAAAATTTTTTCAAAAACAAGAGGATTGGCAAGGATCTGTTTATTACCTTGCGCGCGCCGAATCCGGCGTATGAGATGAGTGAGGCAAAAATACTTCTTGAAACCCTGGAAAGCGCCCCGCGTTCCTACGATACCGCCAGGATATTTTACGGAGATGGCGCGGTGCCGCCTATTTTTGAAGTTATTATTCCCATGACGACCAACGCTGATATCATAAACCGCGTATATCATTATTATCATGATTTTGTGGTGGGCAAACAGTATAAGAAATGTTTCAGCGGAGATATTACCATCAGGGAATGGATTGGCGAGTTTATGCCGGAGACTATAGAGGTTATTCCCCTGGTTGAAGATGTCCAATATATGCTTTCTGCCGATGCCATAGTACAGGATTATTTGAAAGATAAAAACTTTCCCTATCAGCGAGTTTTCCTCGGACGTTCTGATCCCGCGCTGAACTACGGTTTTCTGCCTGCCGTACTGGTGGTAAAAATCGCCTTGCAAAGATTAAACCTGTTGCAGGAAAAGCTTAAAATTCCGATATATCCCATTCTTGGCGTAGGCTCCAACCTTTTTCGGGGAAACATGACGCCGTTTAACGTGAAAGAATGCCTCAATGAATACCCGAGCGTTCAGACGTTTACCATACAATCTGCCTTTAAGTATGACTACGATGAGGAAGTAGTCAGAAAGGCTGTTGAAACAATCAATAATCAGGAAAGAAAGCCGCCGGTGGTAATTGACGAAGAAACCGCATTGGATATTACGAAAAGATTATCGTCCGCTTACCGGGAGCAAATCAAGGAGCTTGCACCTTTGATCGGTGATATAGCGCGGTTTGTTCCCAGGAGAAGGATGCGCAAGCTGCATATCGGGCTCTTTGGGTATTCAAGAAACGTGGAGGGGATTACCCTGCCAAGGGTAATATCTTTTTGCGCCGCCTTGTATTCGATTGGATTACCGCCTGAATTGTTAGGGCTGCACGCCCTCACCGGGAAAGACCTCTCATTTCTTAAAACAGCGTATCCCGGTTTCTTTGAAGATATTTCGATAGCTGCGTCCTACTACAATGAAGACGTTAAAAAACTAATATCTCCAAAAATTGCAAAGGATATTGAAAAAGCATTGGGCGTGACAAACTATGTAGAAAATCTCCTGCATAGCGAATATACCACCCAAATCATCAATGCCCTGCTTTCAAAAAAAGAGGAAACCGTTTCTGAAAACATTATTTCCGCTGGAAAGGTGAGGGGATTCCTTGGATAATATTAGTCGATGTTACGAATGCCTTTTGGCAAAAGAAATATTTACCGGGGAATATGCTACACAACATCGCACAGGTTTAATACGGACAACCGATCTATTCCACAGGCTAAATCCGCACGGCCTGTATATTAATTTACCTATTCACCGCCTGTAAAGCAATTTGAGTAAAATGCCAAATACGGCGCTTGACGGAAGGAGAGAAAATATGAACCGTTTGAACGTAGGCTGTATATATTCCTTAACTTTTCTGTTTTTTGTTTTACTGAATTTTTCCGGCTGTCAGACTACATATTATAAAACAATGGAAAGGGTTGGTTACCACAAAAGGGATATATTTACAAATCGGGTAAAAGATACAAGAAATATTCTTGAAGAGACAGAGGAACAATTCAAATCTGCACTGGTTGGATCCAGGTCGTTTGCTGATGCTGAAGGCAGCACGTATGAGCAAAAATATAATACGTTGAATAAAGAATATGAGAGATGCCGTGATAAATCATTGTTGCTAAGTTCACATATTAAATCGATAGAAAAAGTAGCAGAAGCTTTTTTCAATGAGTGGGAAATGGAGTTAGAGCATTATGTAAGTAATTCGCTCAGGCAAGATAGCCAGGAAAAATTAGCGCAGAAAAGAGGCCAATATGAGCATCTTATAAATTCCATGAAATATATTGAGAGAAAAATGGACCCGGTACTCATCAATTTCCGTGACCAGGTGCTGTATTTGAAACATAATCTTAATACACAGTCGATTGTTTCTTTGCAGGATGAGCTTGCCCTGTTTGAAGATGAAGTCCTATCCCTGATTAAAGAGATAGAAATTTCCATTGGAATTGCCGACTCATTCATCAATTCAATAGTGAAATAACGTGACGCTTTAGTTTTTGAAAAAGCAGGGGGCGAAGCATTTGCCCGTTTGGGTATGAACGAATTAAGACAATTTGTAGCAAATGCTTCGCCCCCCACTATGATTATTGGAATTTTTCAAAAAACCAAAGTGTTACAAAAAAATGTATTTTGACAGTTAAAGATAATGAATATATGTAACTATTCAGCGTAATTTATTAAACTACCGGAGATCAGAGCGCAACTCGTTCCCAAACCTTGTACTGAACATAGTGAAGTATCTGTTTGGGAACGAGCCGTGTATCGTTTATGCTGAATAGTTACATTAATGCAAGAAAGAGAGAGACTTTTCGCGCTGCATTTATAGCGGGAAACCAATGTTACATGATTGCAAACCATTCAAAGACGTGCGCTTTTATAACCTTCGGCTGCAAGGTAAATCAGTATGAAACACAGGCGCTTCGGGAATCCCTTATCGCAAAGGGATTTATGGAAATATCCCCTGAAATGGCGGCAGATGTTTATGTAATCAATACATGTACGGTAACTTCTGCAAGCGATGAGAAATCCCGTAATTATATAAAACGCCTGAAGAAGAAAAGCCCGAAGTCCTCCATTGTCGTCACCGGCTGTTATGCGGAATCAGACGCCGCGGCAATAAAGAAAATCGACGGCGTTAGCCATGTCATTACAAAGGCAGATGAATCATCCCTGGCAGAAATCATCGTCGGAAACGATGATCCTTGTATCCCGCAAATCACTTCATTACCGCCATACCTTTTACAAAACAATACGTTCCAAAAAGATTCGATTTACCGCCTGAATATCAGCCGTTTTCATGGGCATACCAGGGCATTTTTGAAAATAGAAGACGGTTGTGACATGTACTGCTCATATTGCATCATTCCTTATGTTCGCGGCGCAATCAAGAGCAGGAAATGGCAGGATATTCATGACGAGGCAAAACGCCTTATCCATAATGGCTACAAAGAAATCGTACTCACGGGAATTCACCTTGGCGCCTATGGCAAAGAAATGTCTGACGGCATTTCACTTGTAAAAATTCTTGAAAGGTTGAGCGAATTTTCCGGTTTGGGAAGGATCCGATTAAGTTCTATTGAAGTAAACGAAATAACTCCGGAACTCATGCACCTCATTGCAGAGAGAAAAACCATATGCCCCCACCTTCACATTCCATTACAAAGCGGCGATGACCTGATTCTCAAAAGAATGAACCGGAAATACACTGCTGCTTACTATCAGGAAATTCTGGACACTATTCGCTCAAACATCAAATTACCCGCCATTACTACGGATGTCATGGTCGGTTTCCCGGGGGAAACGGAGAGGCACTTTCAAAATACTGTTGATTTTTGCACGAAGGCAGGCTACAGCCGCATGCATATATTCCCGTTTAGCATAAGAAAAGGGACGCCTGCCGCAAGTATGCAAAACCACTGTGCTTCACCGAGTATCACACAAAGGAAAGACCTGCTGAAGGCGCATGCCGACACGCTGTCATATGCGTACAAAAAACAATTTCTTAATCATATTGGCGAAGTACTTGTTGAATGGGAAAGAGATGCGAAGACGAATAAATTATGTGGATATACGGAGAGATATATAAAGGTGCTCTTCGATGGCCCTGATACACTGAAAAATTCCATTGTGCCGGTACAGATAGAAAGGATTGAGCGGTCGGATGTTTTTGGCAAACTTAATAATTAACTACTCAATAAGCAGTCGGCGGTCTACAGTCGGCAATCAGCAATAAGCAGCCGGCAATCCTTTGTCCCCCGCTGGCGGGGGTGCAGTGGGTGGAAATTGTAGACTGTAGATTGCCGACTGTGGATTGTAAAAAGGACTCCTGTATGAAATATTTATTCATTGTAATTATATTTTTCACCTGTACTTTTTGTCCCTCCATTTTATTTGCGTTGCCGGCAGATGATGTTGTTCCTCTGGTGGACCAGGAGTACTATTTTCACGTACACAGGGCGATGAAAGACGCCAAAAACTCCATTTTTTGCGTTATGTACTCTGCAAACATCAACCCGAAATACCCGAAAAGCAAGGAATATCAACTGCTGGATGGGCTTGTCGACGCTCATAAACGAGGCGTAGCCGTAACGGTAATATTTGAAAAAAACATTGCCTTCTGGGAAAAAGGAGCCAAGGGCAAAACGGTGGAAAAAAAGAGTCCGAAGGCATACGAGTTTCTCAAAGAAAAGGGTGTTCCTGTTTTTTACGACAGTGTTAAAAATATCACTCATAGCAAAATACTGGTTATCGATAATTACGTCACCATTCTTGGTAGTACAAACTGGACGTACAGCGCCTTGAATAAAAACCACGAGGCCTCCGTCCTGATCAAGTCCAGGAGCGTAGCGGAGTCTTTTCTTGCGAAACTCAATAAGATCCCAAGGGATTAACCGAGACTGCTTATTGATCATAAATGGCGCTTGTTTAGAATTTCAAATCATTTTGTCATTAGAATTTGTTTCCTACTTCGTATTTCGAATTTCACGAGTATCTTATTTCACCATTAAATATTTTGACAAAAATGCAAAGATATTACTGATAAGCACAAAGCCCTCCCCACTATGTTTCATTATTATCGACGGCAAATCTCTTTTTCATCGAAAACATTTTACAATAAAAGCGAATTGATAGTATAATGACACGCATGGAAAATGTTACCCAATGGAACCTAATTTTTACCGGGCTTGAAGGTTTTGGCCTCCGTGCGATGGTGTTTATAATTGCAATAGCGATTCTCTTTTTTTCATGGTCGAGCATCAAAAATATCCGGCCTGTTTCCCGGCGCATACTCTTATTTTCTTTACGGCTGGCAGGAACCCTGCTGATAGTCCTTCTCCTTTTTCAACCACACCTGGAGCAAAAAGAGGTATTGAAGCTGAAAAATAAGGTGGTTTGCCTTCTCGATGCTTCGAAAAGCATGTCTCTTAAATGCGGAGATATTGCGGTTACCCGGGCACAGTTGCTTGATAATTTTTTTACGGAGAATGATGCTTTTTTCAAGGAACTGCAAAGTTCTTTTGACGTAAATTTCTTCACTTTTTCCGATATCCCAACGGAAACCTCCTATAAAGATATCAGGACGGGTATTACTCCAGATGGAGAAGATACGGATTTTGCGCAAACTCTGAAATATTTACAACAACGTTACAAAGACGATAATGTGAAGGCTTTTTTCCTTTTTTCAGACGGGAAAGACACGGTGGAACGCCCGGCGAATGTAAATGCCTCGGAGGTTATAGCAGGCATTGCAAGAGAATTTTCTTCCCCCTTTTTTACCTTTGCACCCGCAGAGAATATGGAGGCAAGAGATGTTGCTTTAAGCAGCATTTCCTACAACACATTTACTTTTGCGCGAAACCCATGGAAGGTAGACGCCACGATAAAGGTGATGGGATACAACAACCTGAAACTACCCGTTACGCTTAAAGAAGGGAGCGACATTATTTCTACAAAGGTTATCACTGCCAATGAAGAAGGTGAATACAACGTCACCCTCTCATTTACTCCATACAAAACAGGAACCTTTCTTTATACCGTATCGATTCCCGTTCAGCCGAAGGAAGCAATTACTGAAAATAATCAGGTAAGCTTTCTTGTTAAGATAGTGCGGGACAAGATCAGGGTAATGCATGTTTGCGGAAGGCCCTCATGGGACGAACGTTTTTTGAGACAAGCGCTGAAGAACGACCCGAACATTGACCTTGTTTCTTTTTTCATCCTGCGGACGCCGAATGATATTTCCAACGCAAGCAATGATGAACTCAGCCTTATTCCCTTCCCCGTGGACGAACTCTTCACAGAGGTACTTAACAGTTTTGACCTGGTGATATTTCAAAACTTTGACTACCGCCCTTACGATTCCCCGATATACCGGTTTTCTTACTATTTAAGCAACATTGAAACATTCGTAAAGGACCATGGCGGCGGCTTTCTCATGATGGGGGGGGACTTGTCTTTTACACAGGGAGGGTATGACGGCACCTCTATAGAAGAAATTCTGCCGGTTTACCTTACGTCCGGCAAAGACCTTACGGAAACAGCCGGATTACGCGCAGCTCTTACAGAAAACGGACAACGACACCCAGTGACAACCCTTGATATAAATAACGACAGAAACCTCTCCATATGGGAAAATCTCCCGGAACTTGATGGCTGTAATATTACGACACAACCAAAGGCTGACGCTGTAGTATTGGCCACATATCCATCACAGGGAGAGCCTCCACTCATTGCTGTTCGCGATGTCGGGGAGGGAAGATGCATGGCTATTACCGCCGATTCCCTTTGGCGATGGAATTTTCTATCAGTGGGGAGAGGGGGCAGCAACAGATATTATATGAAATTCTGGCAAAATACCATCAAATGGCTTATTAAAGACCCCCTGTTTAACCCAATTCATATAACAATAAACAAGGACACGTTCCTTCCGCAGGAAGAAGTACAGGTAAATATAAAGGTTTTGGAAAAAAGCTACCAGCCATGGGAAGGGGTGCATTTGGAGATAGACGTCACAAACGAATTTACCGGTAAAAGCATTTTCATTAACAAAGGAATAACCGGGCGCGACGGACAATATACCTTTAATTTTAAATACGAAGAGGAAGGGTTTTATATTATCAAAACAATTGCAAAAAATGAGAGCGGGGAGATCGGGCAGGAACATACCGTGTTTAATATTATGAAAGCGGATAAAGAATTTAAGGACACTTCGATCGAAAGGGAATTGCTTATGAAATTGGCGGAGGTTTCCGGGGGCAAATATTTCAATTTGCCCCAAAAGGATATCAGGGGAAAAATTTCCATAGAAAATCCGCCCATTACGAAACTTGTCGGAAAAAAGCAAATCTCCCTCTGGGACAAGGGGTACGTTTTTGTGATTATTATATCAATCGTGTCCTTTGATTGGTGGATAAGAAAACGCAGCGGCCTAAGCTGAACTCCATGCATTTGCAGTAAATCCAGGACCAATAAGGGGTATGATGTGTAGTGGCAAGGGGCGTGCCTTGCCATTGCAGGATGGAAAATAGCATGATCCCTGTTTTTACGATCCTCGTTCCTACGCTCTGCATTCCGGTAATTTAATAAATTCCGCTGAATAAATACGAGTATTCATAAAAATAAGAAAGGGAAAAAATATGAAAAAATGTATGTCTATGTTCGGAGGTTCTTTTTTATTTACCTTAATTATATGTACCCCTTTTGCCTTTGCTGCCGGCGTGGAAAAAGTAAATCTGGGCATATATGGCGCTCAGGTACAGGATATTACATCATATGATAATTCAGGCACAACGGAAATTCTTATTGGTATTGATAGCATCAAAGGGGTATACAAATGGAATACGAGTACTTCTTTTTCATGGGAAGCGGTCACTTATCCCGATATCACCGGCAAGTGTTCAGAGATTGAAGCAAACCTTGTATCCGGCTATGAAAATGATATTTATGCGATCATCAGCGACAGTACCGGCGCCTCACAAATATATGCAAGCGACAGCGGTGGCAGTTACGGAAGCTGGGTTAATATTGCAACCGTTATTCCTGCTCCAGGGGTATTAACTGCCCATAGTTCAGGCTTATACGCCGGCACTTATCAGGGGGATGTTTACAGAAATACCGGTGGAACCGGCAATCCGTTTACCTTGCTGTATTCTTTTGGCTCCGGTTCAGAAATCACCTCTCTTTCTGTCTATGATGCGGATACTATGTTTGTTATGGTAAGAACCGGAGGCAGCATTGTAACGCCATATAAATTGGACGGTTCGCCTTTAATTGCAACTGCACTTACACTGCCATCAAGTCCTGCATCCGGTTCAGGTTCCGTTGCGGTTGAAATAATCGGCGTAGACCCTACAGACGTTAACACTATTTTCATCGCAGGCGGCTCAGCAAACCCTCAGGTTTATAAGACAACAACCGGGGACTCCCCCTGGACTTCTTCATGGGATTTTGAAAGTTCCGGCGCTGATAATTTTCCGGGAGGATTCCCTCAATATATTAGATTTAATAACAACCGTGTCTTTATCAGCGCTTCTGTATTGGACGGTGCATCAGGTTCATGGTCTCATGCGCCGATCCTTTCCTCAACGGTTGGTTCATATACCGTTGATACCCATGTTAATGACGGGGCATTAGATATTAATCCCAATGATACAACCAACATTTACATGGCAACTGACTGGGCTATTGGAGAGCTTAATTATAATTCAGGCACATGGACCGCCGTCTCGGAAGTTGGAAATAACAATGGCATAGAAGGGGTTGTCTTAAATGATATAGATTTCTATGAATACTCTTCCACCCATAAAGAACTATGGATTGCCTCAAAAAGCGGCGTTGGCAGGGCAGTCAATTTCGACCCCACAGATTCCTTATCAACAGCAAGTTCTTCAGACTGGATTTTTCCTATGTTTCCTGAGACTGACGGGCCTCCGGTAACGGAAGTAACCATAAATCCAAATGACCCCTCAATAGTATTCGTAGGTAATAATGCGGGAAGGGTTTATGTGACAACAACAGGCACATCCACTTCACCGGCATGGGCAAAGGTATTCCAGGCAGAAGATCATACCGGCGAGTTTGGTTCTACACGCCCGGAGCATTCAAATATTACCGCAATTGGTTTTGTGCCTTCCGTCTGCAACAGGATATACATTGCAGGCACAAACTGGGAAACCGGAGCAAACGGGGGAATATTTTATAGTGACGATGACGGCATTACCTGGACGGCCGATACCATAAACAGCACTGGCGCAACTATTGATTTTCCGGTAAATACACTTTGGGTAACTGACAGTGAAGTCTGGGCTGGAGTTGGCGGGGAAAACAGTGCGGAAACAGGACTTCGCTGGAGGCTTTCCGTATGCTTAACCAATAGTTTCTGGGAGCCATCTACCGGAACAAATATTGATAATGAAGTTGTAACGTCCATAGACGGAACTACGATCTCCGGGGATGTAACAGTTTATATTGCAACAAAAGGGGGCGTTTACAAGGGAGAAAAACCTTCGGGCAGTTCTGCATGGACATGGCAAACGGTAACCCCTTCTTCCGCAACATCCACTGATTTCACCTCTGTTACGGTCAACCCTTCCGATGCTAACAATGCATATGCTGCAGTGGGTAATTGTATTTATGAAACCACAGACGGCGGCGTTACATGGACTATTTTTGGCTCGTCCTGCAGCGATTCACATGAAGATGTTAACGTATTGATATTTGACGATATTCTGGCAGGTACGGCAATCGGATTGTTTTCTTACAGCAGTAACGATACAACTCCAACTCCAACACAAACGCCAACCCTTACCCCAGATATACCTGCCAGCCCTACTCCAAGAACAACACCCACACTTACGCCTACAACAACTCCAAAAGAAGAGTGCCAGGCTGATTCCATGCAGGTTTCATCTGATAAAACTTCATTATTTGTTGGAGAAGTCAAGGACGTATATGTAAAAATCACAGGAAATGACAACTGCCTTGTCGAAGGCGCCAGTATTAAAGCAAAGGTGACAAAGGGCAAGCGGTTATTAAACCTGTCATCCAGGAAAGAAACTACTGATGCAAACGGAGAAGCTGTTTTTGCGATAACCGCCAACAAAAGTGGCAAAGCAAAAGTTATGTTTAAGTCGAACAATCTGAAGAAAAAAATATCCGTAACAATAGAGGAAGATTAACCACTCAAGTCAAAAGTGAAAGTGAGGCTTTCACTCTGGCTTTATCTCTCACTCCGAAGGGCTGCTACGTGGTTAAGAGCGTGTTTACTGCGAGGTTGCTTCGGAAAAAGACCCTCGCAATGACATGCTGGATCCCTCGCAATGACAAGGTGGTTAAACTCTCTTTGGTCACGGCTTTGCCGCACTATATATTTAATGGCGAAATCCCCTATGTATGAATCCGAAGAGCAATTTAATGAAAGGTTTTTTGCAGCATGCCGCCTGTATTAAAAATAGCGTTACGCGCCATATTAAGGAATAAATTACGCTCCTCACTTACAATACTTGGTATCGTTATCGGAGTGGGGGCGGTAATTGTCATGGTAGGTATCGGACAGGGTGCGAAGGACTTGATTGAGAAACAAATAGAAAGCCTGGGCACAAACGTACTCATTATTATCCCTGTCAGCACTTCTCACACCGCCGCCAGGGGAACGGAAGGAACCATTACCCTCACTGCGGAAGACGTAGCGGCAATAGCGAAGGAATGCCGGGAGGTAAGCCATGTATCGGCGAATTTACGAACGGCTTCCCAGGTGGTATATGGAAACCAAAACTGGTCAACAAGCATTGTAGGCATTCACCCGGATTATCAGATTATACGGAACTGGGAGCTGGAGGCAGGCAGGTTTATCAGATCGCAGGACGTCAAGATAATGGCAAAGGTATGCGTATTGGGGCAAACGGTTGTCGTGAATTTATTCGGGTCTCTCGACCCGGTGGGCAGGTGGATACGCATTAACAATATCCCGTTCAAAGTAATTGGTGTATTAAAGGCGAAAGGGCAGTCTCCGATGGGTACAGACCAGGACGATACCGTGCTTATGCCGTATACCACCGTTCAGAGAAAGATTATGGGCGTTACACATGTTAGCGCTATCCTTGCTTCTTCGTATACCGCGACGGGACGTTTCAGGGCTATCGGGCAGATTACCGATCTGTTGCGAGAGCGCCACCGGCTGCGGGCTGGGGATGAAGATGACTTCCGGATTATCAGCCAGGTCGAATATGCATCCACAATGACGGAAACCAGCCGCACAATGACCATACTGCTGGGGAGTATCGCGTCTGTTTCTTTAGTTGTGGGAGGTATCGGGATAATGAATATCATGCTTGTCTCCACCACCGAAAGAACGAGGGAAATAGGCATCAGGATGGCGGTTGGGGCGAAGGAAAGGGATATCCTTCTTCAATTTCTGATAGAGGCGACAGTATTGAGTTCCATCGGCGGGATTATCGGCGTAATCTCCGGCATTGTCTTTTCAAATGCTATTTCACTTTACGGTGGATGGCCTTCGATGCTCACCCCATTGCCAGTGGCAATAGCATTTCTCTTCTCCAATATAGTAGGTATATTTTTTGGATACTATCCCGCAAGAAAGGCGTCAAGGCTGAATCCTATTGAAGCGCTCAGGTACGAATAAGAAATGTTACAAAATGTTCAACATTCAACTCTCAAATTGTCGCTCATGTGCATTTAACATTGAACATTGAACTAAGCCTGTATCCAAACCCCACACGAACAAACAACGTTTGTCCGTGCCACCCATGTTGCACAAAAATATGTATGACAATTTCCAAAAAACTAAAGTGCTACGCAAAAAGATATTTTTTGCTTATAATAGCCGTCTATGAAAAAAGAGTTCCATTCAAAAGGCACATACGTAAGATTGTTATGCTACCTGAAGCCATATTGGCGGAGGGTGATTGTCATTCTGCTGCTTTCAATAATCAGCGCTTTTGTTGCCGTGTTGCCTATTCAAATATTGGGGATAGCGGTTGATGAAATAAGAATGGCGGACCGCCATGCTAATAGGAATGTAGAGACAACGCATGCGTTGTCTCTACCCGCACAAAAGGCAAACATGTCTGGCGATGAACCGGTTCTTAAAAAGAAATATTCCATTCCCGTTGCAAAACCGTTGCTGAAAATGTCAGGATATATTCATAACCATTGGTTCCTGGAGTATAATTACATTATGGTTACGCTCGTATTCCTTGCCTCGGGTTTTCTCGTGTTGCACGCAATAAGCAGTTGTATATCACTGGCGCATGGGTATATTACCTCGGAGCTTGGACAGCGGCTTGTGTATGACATGCGGAATCAGCTTTATGGCCATATCCAGCGATTCCCACTAAGTTATTTCGAAAATAACAAAACCGGCGACATTATGAGCAGAATTATGAACGATGTGAATTCACTGGAACAGGCGATTGTGGGTCCGGTGATTACGTTCATTACCGATATGTTCAAATTCTTCTGGATTATTTATTTTTGCATGAAACTGGATTGGCAGCTTACCAGCATCGTTTTGTTTGTATGTCCTTTTATTTCACTCTGTACCTATAGTTTCGGGAAAAGAATCAGAAGGATTTTCCGCTCGTTACGCGAAAAGACGGGCGATCTTAATGCACTTATTCAGGACAATATATCCGGTATTCGTGTCATAGCGGGTTTCGCGAAAGAGACGGAAGAACTGGAACGTTTTAAACACAAAAACTACGAGAACTACTTTCTTCACGTCCGCATTCTTAGGCTTGTGAATACCCTGCGGCCGGCGGTTGATTTAATAACGGAGACCGGCGCAGTGGCTGTTATCTGTCTGGGAGGATACAAGGTGCTGCAGGGGCAGCTTTCTGCGGGAACGTTTGTTATTTTCTTTCCCTACCTGCAAATGATGTATGGTCCTATTACCGGGCTGACGCGGTTTTATAATCAGGTGCAGCGCGCTATTGCATCAACCGAACGTGTTTTTGAAGCGCTTGATACGCCCGTAGAATTGCAAGACGCTCCGGATGCCCTGCCATTGCCGGTGGTACAGGGATTTGTGGAATTCAAACATGTACACTTTATGTACGGGAAGGACAAAGAGGTGTTAACGGATATTAATATAACTGCATGCCCTGGCCAAATGATTGCCTTTGTAGGGCCTAGCGGGAGCGGAAAGACCACGCTGACCAAACTGCTGCCACGGTTTTATGACCCGGTAAAGGGGGACATATTTATTGATGGGCATAATATCAAAAACGTCACCCTGCATTCTCTGCGAAAACAAATGGCGATGGTGCTTCAGGAAACCTTTCTTTTTAACGACACGGTAAGAACAAACATCGCTTACGCAAGATCGGACGCATCGGATAAAGACGTTGAATATGCTGCGAAAGCTGCAAATGCGCACGACTTTATCATGCAGCTCCCGAATGGTTACGAGTCCATTATAGGAGAGCGTGGGGTAAAACTTTCAGGTGGACAGAAACAACGCATCGCAATCGCGCGGGCCATCCTTGCAAATCCCAGAATACTGATCCTGGACGAAGCTACTTCCTCCGTAGATACGGAAACGGAACAGCTCATCCAGAATGCCATCTACCGGTTGATAAAAAACAGAACAACCTTTATTATTGCCCACAGATTATCAACGATTCTCCATGCAGACAGGATTGTTGTTTTGGAAAATGGAAGGATCGTCGAGGCAGGTCTTCATCAGGAACTTCTTGCGAATAATGGACTGTACAAAAAGCTCTTTGAGATGCAATTCGATACTCAGGAAAAAATAAAACCGAAACCGGAAACCGAAACCGGAGAAGGCATGAAAATCCCCGAACCGGTCATAGATATAGAAGAACTCCGGCAAACCATGGAATGGTAGAAAAAGAGTAACACTTTAGTTTTTTAAAAAATGTATTACCTATAAGCTCCGTAGGAGCAGCCTGTTTGTAGCAAAATAGAATATTATAACAGATCGTAGAGACAGGTTTGAAACCTGTCTCTGCAATTAGGAGCGACCTGTCTCTTGCAAATCCATATTAAACAGGTCTGCCTGAATACGTACAGGCCGCTCCTACGGAGCTATTTACTCTATTGAATTTTATTGTGCTACAAACAGACCGCCCCTAACGGGGCGACATGGTATTTTTTCTATACCGTGAATTTTTCAAAAAGCTGAAATGTTACGAAAAAGGGGATAAATCTTGCATACTTACCAAATTTTTTAAAACAAACTGATTTTACTTTTACAACAGTAGTCATGTTCGAATTAAAATAACAGCATATCGAAGCTATCAATCGTTGCTTTGCTGTATATTCCAGAATTGAGCAAGTGGTTCTCTGTGGCTCCCGTGCTATAGGAAATTACAAGGATGGCTCTGATATTGATTTGACAATTTTGACTAGGTAGAACTATTTGTTATAGTCTTTTTTTGATAATCAGGTTTAAGAATTAAGGAAATGGGTTTTTGTGTCTTTAATGCGCTTACTTTTAATATTGAAAAACCAATAACTTCTCCATCCTTATCTACTTTTTCCATAACAGCATCATTCTCAGTTTCTTTAAAAAAACCTTCTTTCCTATCAAACAACACTTCAAGGTAATCCCCTTCCTGGTCGTACCATACTTTTATTTCTCTTCCCATAATATTCCCCCCTTTTTTATTGTATCTGTAAAGTATGCAGTAATAATAAATGAGTCATCAATTCATGATTTTATGACAACACCGAGATATTTTTCGGTAACAGGGGTTCTGGAGTATTTTTTGTAAAACAACTCTACTTCATTATCCGTTTTCGATCTTACGATCATGAAAGGATTTTTAAGTGTGTCCTTTATTTTATCATATTGATTTAGCATTTCAGGATGATCTTGTTCAATATGGTCTTTTCTGTCACCAGTAAATCTTATAGTTCGATTCTGGTAATCTTTAATGATTTCTATTTTATTTTTATTATTTTAGGCCCATAACGTTCAAATTGAGGGGCTGCGCACTTTTGCGCAGTCCCTCTCGAATACAGGGTTATACACAGGTTTAATAGCCAGCATTTCATTGCCACCTCGCTGAAACTCGTAAGGAACACGCTTGACCTCAACGCCGAAGCCGTGATTCTCAAGGTGTTTGCTCACAAAATCAAGGTGGGATGATGGCGTGCTATCGAGCGCAAGCAGTGGAAACACACGCACTTCGCGAGCAACACGCAACATTTCTTGAAGAGCCTGAAGATGAAACTCCGCCGATAAGTGGGCGCTGTACAAAAATAGAAAATGAGACGATAAGGCGATGTCGAATTGTCCGCTTTTGAAAGGTAACGACGGTAACTCCCCTGCAATGTATCGGCCTTCCTGTTTTCCTGTTTCGAAGTCAGCAAGGAAAATTTCCATTGCTGACATGCGAACATTCCCGGGTTGTTCCACTGACGGAATAGCTCCCCCCCAAACGTAGTCGTTTTTGTTCTTGCGCATTTGTGTCATCACGGCTTCATAAGTATCAGAGACGCGGCTTCTAATCTGCGCAGTGTCAAAAACATAGATCGGATCGACTGAGACGACGTTACTACCGCACTTGCTCAGTGCGGAATTGAATGCGGCAGGGCCATCACCGCAGCCGAGAACACGAAGCACCAGATCGCCCTCTGTGAGGCCGAACATGCGGATGTATTCGTCATACGAACGCCCCCACGGTACGACTTTGTCGAGCGTAAATCCCATAGATGGCCTGCCTGTCTAACGGTTAAAATCACTGGCCGGCCCCGGTGTGTTAAAGAAAAAAACGCGCTGCTAGTTCCGGCCAAGTGCATTTTTTTGTTAGCTGAATCACGTTAATATACTCAGCAATTGATAGGATTCTTCAAGTAAAACCCGTCTACATGCGACATCCTTAACGTCTTTAAGTACAGTGAAGATTTCAACATATCGGTTTCTGATCTTTATGAATTCTGAAGAGTTATAGAGTTGTGAGATCCATTTGATTTCTGTAACGGACAAATTGTCAAGGATTTGCGAGGGGGTATATTCAAAATAATCGCTTTCGCAGTCGTTTGAAGAGTGCCATATGTTGTATTCAGGTATCTCTATACCAATGATTTTTGGTATAAAGTATAAATTTGAAAGCATTAATTCAGCTAATTTGATTTTTGCTTCACCAGTTTTACCCATTTGATACAGCATGATTGCCCAACATAATATTTGAATCGGTTCTCCGCTATCATCTGGGAATTCATTCTCGTACCATTCAATGTATGTCGATGATTTTTTCGGATCACCGAGTAAAAAATAAAGACAGAAAAGCAAATATCTTTTACCAGCACCGTCATTGATTGAACCATAAGTTTTCTTTTCTTTATTCAAGGAGCTTTTATAACTTGAAATGTGCTGTTTAATCTTTTTTTCTGTATCTGGAATATTCATATATGTTTTACTTTCTTCCTTTTATAGGTTTTCAGCCAACGTCGCAAATCAGCCGCGCCGCTTTTTGGCGTCGGCCGAATTTGCCTTGTTATGTTCTTTTTTTCCAGTGCCGTGGATGACGACTGCCATGCATAACGGCAAGTACCACAACCGAGTCTTCATCGACTCGATAAAATATCCCAAAAGGAAATCGGCGCACTACAGCACGGCGACTTTGCCTATGCACTACGGGGTAAATATTCGGATTTTCTGAGATTGTATCTAATGCAACAAGAACGTCATCAAGAAACTCTTGGCCAAGACCTTTACGTTGCCTATCATACCACGTCGCAGCATCTTCAATATCTGCTTCAGCTTCTGGTCGAAGATAAACCTTAAGACTCACAATCGTTTCCTAATGTCAGATATTGCTTCACCGGCTAAGCGGCCTTTAAGTCGTTCCGATTCGTAAGCATTCAAGCGTCGGTCAAGTTCCTCTTTTTGTTCATCGGTTAATGGCAATGCCGCTTGATCAGTAGCAATGCTATCCCAGATATCCTCAACCAGTCTTATCCTCTCTTCAATCGGGAGATTACGTAAATAAGCTGTCATCGTTACTTCCTCCGTTTATATTTTAACAGTATTTGACTCACAATATTTTGAAACAGGACCATTGATTATCACAATCAATTGCCCTGATGGCTTGAGAAAAACACTATTATCAGGTAAAATTGTCGCGTAGTTTTTAAAAAATTACTTTATAATTTTATTTCTTATACATTGTAGGATAGGAGAAAAAGATGTCAAACAAAAAAGGGGGAGGTTGCCAGATGAAGCGAAAGATATAATGAGGCTTAAGCATTATTATATCCATCCATAAAGAACGATCATACGGTGATTGGATCAAACGATATATTCAATACCACTGAATGACCGGTAGAGTGACCGAAACAGCTTTCGCTTGCATTTTTACAATCGCAAAGTAAAATGAAACATCCATGGCCTAAAAGTCACAGAGTGAAGTGAAAATAAATAATCCACAGATTACTTGGCGCGGCCTTTGGCCGCAACCAAATTCGAAATACGAATGTCGAAATATGAAACAAGTTCAAATGACAAAAAACCCAATACTCCAAACTTTACGTAAGCCTCATCTAATCAATGTCTTACGGTTGTGTAGTTTGAAAAACTAGCATAAAAAACAAGAAGTTGATGGATAGTAGTACGGATTTCTACAGATCAGGAGAAGATTAAAGAAGTTTTTTATCTGTTGTGAGATCTTTGAATGCGGTAGTTTTTCATAAAACATGACGATAGTGATACACGGGAATCCGGCGAATAAAATGCCCGTGAGTTTTCAGTATGAAGCGCTGTATATGGAAAGGGACTTGCGTTAAATCATCTTTGGTGATATATGAAGAAGGCAAAGTTTTACCCGTATTGAAATACAGTATAAGAAAGCTTTGATAAAAGCAAAGAATTGATTGTTTACGAAAATTTATAAACGTTGAGAATGAAACATGAACGTAGAAACCGATAAGAAATCAGGATATGTATTTAAAGCCCCCAGAGGCACTGAAGATGTTTTGCCAGGCAATTGGGATTTGTGGAAGAAACTGGAGGAGGCGGGCCGTCAGGAGTTCGAATTATGCGGATACTATGAAATCCGCACCCCGGTTTTTGAAGACACGCGCCTTTTTGTAAGAAGCATAGGCGAGGCGACTGATATTGTGGAAAAAGAGATGTATACCTTTTCAGACAGTGAAGATTCGAGCATAACATTGCGTCCTGAAAATACCGCGCCTGTTATGCGGGCATATCTGGAATATGAACTGCACAAAACAAAAAAATTTCAAAAGTACTATTACATCGGTCCGCAATTCAGGAAAGAACGCCCTCAGGCAGGCAGACTTCGCCAGTTCCACCAGATGGGGATAGAAGCGGTTGGCGCAAACGACCCATTACTCGACGTAGAAACGATTGGTGTTGCAGTGAGGATTTTTGATCGTATCGGGTTGAAAGGTTACAATGTGAAGATCAATTCAATAGGTTGCAATGAATGCAGGCCGGTATTCAGAAATATCATAAAGGACATCCTCTGCGAGCGCGAGATGGCATTATGCGAACTTTGCCAATCACGGCTTCACAGGAATGTGTTTCGTATACTTGATTGCAAGAATGAAAAATGCAAGGAAGTAACACATCAACTGCCACCCGTGAATGACTATCTCTGTGAAGAATGCCGTATTCATGCAAATAGCGTCAGAGAAGCCTTGGTGGGAATAGGCATCCCTTATATTGCGGATGCGCATCTTGTGAGAGGGTTGGATTACTATACGAAAACGGTTTTCGAAATTACCCATTCTTCATTAGGTGCCCGCGATGCAATCTGCGCCGGCGGGAGGTACGACAATCTGATCGCCGATATGGGAGGGCCTTCCATCGGTGCTGTCGGGTTTGCGATAGGAATGGAGGCAACTATTCTTGCGATGCAAAATGTATTAAACAAAAAAAAACAGCCTGTTCATCTCGAAATTAACGAGCCTGCGCCAACGGTTTACATCGTTTCTATCGACAAGGAGATCAAAAAGCATTGCTTTTACCTGCTCAACCTTTTGAGAAAGTCCGGTATTTCCGCGGATCTGGATTATGAAGGGAGGAGTCCGAAGGCACAAATGCGTGTTGCAAATAAACTGGGGGTAAAATACGTTCTGGTGCTGGGGCCTGATGAATTGGAAAGGGGTAATGTTAAGGTAAAAATAATGGAAACGGGCGAAGAGGTTATCGTAAGGCAGGATGAGATACTCAATTGGTTCCTTCAAAAACGATAAACCGGCAAGCGCAATTTAGTCTCACGTCCGTAGTTAAAGAATAGCAAGACACGCGATACAGCAAAAAGGAATTTTTAGATAAAGATCAACGGTATTGCAACCCTCTCTTCACAACAAAAATCCCGCCCTGAATCTTCCTTGCAATAAAGACACATTATTTTTTTTCGGACCATTTTAAATGAGAAATTTGTAATCCACAGGAGGCAGTAAACACATGTCTAAATTAAAGCGAACGTGTACGTGTGGACAGTTGCGCTTAAAAGAGGTCGATTCAACGGTAGTTTTGATGGGATGGGTAGATAGCGTTCGGGACCACGGAGGAGTAATTTTTATCGATCTCAGGGACAGAGAGGGAATTACCCAGGTGGTTTTTAATCCTGACACGGCAAATAAATCATGTGAACTTGCACATCAATTAAGATCTGAATACGTTATCGCAATAAAGGGAAAGGTTGCTGCCAGGCCCGCCGGTACCGTCAATCCGGATTTAGCTACCGGCGAGATAGAGGTGCTTGCCGATGAGCTTGAAATTTTTAATAAATCCGAAACGCCGCCATTTGAAATCATTGACAATTCCAACGTTTCATTAGAATTAAGGCTGAAATATCGTTATCTGGACCTGAGACGTTCAGAAATGCAAACGCATTTAATTTTCCGTCATAAGGTGTGCCAGACTATACGTGAATATTTTAACACACGGGGTTTTATTGATATTGAGACGCCTGTACTGACAAAGAGTACCCCCGAGGGCGCCAGGGACTATCTGGTTCCCAGCAGGGTGAATCATGGCAAGGTATATGCTTTACCGCAATCTCCGCAACTATTTAAGCAGGTGCTTATGGTTTCAGGGTTTGACCGCTATTTTCAAATCGTCCGGTGTTTCCGGGACGAAGATCTCCGCGCACAACGGCAACCGGAGTTTACCCAAATCGATATGGAAATGTCTTTTGTGGATGAGGCGGATATTATACAGGTTATCGAAGGGCTGATTGCTGCGATTTTTGAAAAGGTTGTGGGGAAACCGGTCAACCTGCCGTTCCCCAGATTATTGTATCAGGAGTCCATGGCGTCCTATGGATGCGACGCCCCTGATTTACGATTCGGTATGAGGATACAGGATGTTTCTCACATTGTAAAAGAATCAAACTTTAAGGTTTTTTTAGAGACAATTAACTCCGGCGGGCAGGTGCGGGCGATAAACGCGGCAGGGTGCGGGCATTATTCGAGAAAAGATATAGATGGATTAACGGAATTTGTAAGCCAGTTTGGCGCCAGGGGGCTGGCCTGGTTCAAAGTGGAAGAAACAGGTCTGGTTTCCTCAATAACTAAATTTTTTCCTCCGGAAATATTGCAGAAAATTCAGCAGCACATGAATGCTAAAGCCGGTGATTTGCTCCTGTTTGTTGCGGATAAGGAAAAGGTCGTATCCCAATCCCTGGCGCATCTCCGGACGCATCTTGGTCATAAAAACAATCTTATCAATGCAGAGGAATTTAATTTTGTATGGATTGTTGATTTCCCGCTGTTCGAATATAATGAAGATGCGAAACGTTACGTGGCCCTCCATCACCCGTTTACCTCGCCCCGGTCTGAAGATATTCCTTTCCTGGAGGAAAAACCCTTGGAAGTCAGGGCAAGGGCATACGATCTCGTGCTGAATGGCGTGGAGCTTGGAGGAGGCAGTATTCGTATTCATTCCCCTGAAATACAGAAAAGGGTGTTTCGCCTGCTGGGGATAAACGATAACGATGCGTATCAGAAATTTGGATTTCTGCTGGATGCGTTAAAATTCGGAGCACCGCCCCATGGCGGAATTGCATTGGGAATTGACCGCATGATTGCATTGTTGTTGCACCTTGACGATATCCGGGAAGTAATCGCATTTCCAAAAACACAGAAAGCTACCTGCCCCATGACGGAAGCCCCTTCTGAAGCAGACCCGCAACAATTAAAAGAACTGGGCATAAGCCTTGCCTGAATATTTTGCCGGGTATTAAAATGAACCTTTATAGAAAGGAGGATATTTTCACTAAAGGGAGAATGTCCTGGTTTTTCAGAAAAGACCTCAGGAAAAAGGAAGGATACGCCGAAGAATATTTATGAAACAAAAAATGCTTATTATGATTCTATGCGCGTCATTTGTCGTGCTGCTAACTTCAGTTGGCTTTTATATATATTTGAAGCGCCAACACCATTCATTATCGTACCTGCAAATGGCTGGAGAATATGTGCAGCAGGGGAAATACGACGACGCCATTCATTTATTGAAAGAGACATTGCGTAATAATCCTCACATTGCGGAGGCGCATGCCGCGTTGGGCATGATATACAACAAAAAAGACCTGCCCGATGAATCTTTGCAGGAATTGAAAATTGCGCTAACGATGAAACCTGACCTTATAAGTATTTATCAGGAAATGTATAAGGTTTACAAGAAAAAGGGCATGGAGGAAGAAGCACAAAAGGCTTTAGGTTCTTATGAAAAATTGAAAGGAAACGAATAAAATTTAATTTGTATAGTTTTTGCAAAAGTGTTAACATTTTTTTATGAAGAACTATTTAAGACTATTTCCTATATTCATATTTGTTGGCATTTTTACTATGTCTTCTGTATTTGCCGACGCAAATAGCGAAGCAAACAAATTTTACCTGGATGCGTACAATCTGTACAAGCTGGGGAAACTGGATGAATCTCTGGTATTGCTGGAAAAGGTAATAACTTTGAATCCCAATCACCCAGAGGCTCATTTTGGGATGGGAAGCATATACTTCCGCCAGGAAAAATTCCAAAAAGCCGTTGAAGCATTTACGAAGGTGACGGAAATCAAACCTAATTATGTGGAGGCATATCAACGGCTCTGGCTGGCATATAAAAAACTGGGCATGAGTGAAAAAGCCGAACAGGAACTCCTAAAATACCGCAAACTGATAGAAGACCGTATGCAGTCAATGTCGGGTGGTTCGCCTCAGGTGGTAAAACCAACGGCTCCCGCACAAAAGGAACCTGCGAAAGAAAAGGAACCTGCGAAAGAACAGGAAGAGAAACCAGCAGAACCGGCAGAAACAAAACAAGTGGCAAGGCCAGTGCCGGAAAAAATAACCCCATCGGGAACAACTAAATCGCCGGAATCGCATGTGACGGAATCCAAGCCGGCTGAAAAAGAACCCGTGGCCGAAGTTGCGAAAACGGAGGTGAAAAAGCAACCGGAACCCGTTGCCGTAGTACCTGTGAAACCGCAAAAAAAAGAGGCACAATCGCCTTCTGTTGTTGTTCCGCCGGAATCTCCGCCGGTTGTACCGGAAACAAGGCCTTTAAGACCGGAAAGTCCGTCGGTTGAACTGAAATATAAACCGCATCTCGATACGGAGTCTGCCGCCAAATATAAAAAATCTTACAAAGGCGACGATCCTACCCTGAAGGGTTTCATTAGAAAATTAAAATCCACGGCTTCATTTTTGATTAAAAATCCTTTCCGTAGAAGCGACGGAGCAACGGAAAAATCTTATTTTGCAAAACTGGTAAAGGGTGCAGTATATTATGTAGTGGTAATTCAAATTTGGTTATGCGTTGCTGCGGCGCTATGCATTTATTTTTCTAAACCGAGAAGTAACGACAAGGGAAATGTCTGAGTATAATAAGGATATAAACTATGAAACTATGCCCTTTTTGTGCAGAAGAAATTAAGGACGAAGCTATTAAGTGCCGTTTTTGCGGCGAATTTTTGACTTCTTCTCACGAAGAGGTCGGTGAAAGAGAGCCCAAAACCGGATATACTCCCTCATCTAAAAACCTCTATAAAAAAACAAGGCCTCAGAAGGGCAAAAAAACTCTTCCGCAACACATTGCTGGTAAGGAAGAAGAACGGCTAATGTCTCAACAACAATCGGAGGGGCAAACACCGCTTCAGACGGTTTATGCGCCGCCGGCAGTTGAAGTGAAGAAATCGATAAAAGAAGCATCTGCCATTGTCTTCCCTGGAAAATCCGGCGAGGTAAAAAAGAAGAAAAAAGACTGGGTATTAATAATTGCGATTATTGTATTTGGTATTTTACTTCTGGTAATACAATTCAGCAAACAACTTGGCATAGAGGGATTTCCGTAATCTTCAGAACATCGTAGTTTTTTGAAAAATTCCAATAATAGCGATGTTTGCCTCATAGTGTAGGGGCGAAGCATTTGCTGCAACTAAAAAGGGGTGCATCCCGCTCTTTTATAAAAGCGGTATGCACCCCGGTATGCTTCCTTCCGCAGAGTAAAAGCTCTTATCGCCACTACCTGAATGAAGGTATATCCTCAGATTCGGTTTCGGAAAGGATTGCTGCAACAGTCATTGTTATTCCACGAATTTCATTTCCAATATAGCGTACCTTGCTTTTCCTGTCTAATACATATATCAAGGGTAAATTCTGCACATTATAAAGTTGGGCCAGTTCACCTTTAAATTGTTCTCCGTCAAATATCTGCGGCCAATCAAACCGTTCTTGTTGCATAAAACTTATAAGGTTTTCAAGATCATTATCCAGACTTATTCCTATGAATTTCACCCCCTGACTTCCCAAATTGGTGTACATTCTCATGATCTTCGGAAATTCCTGGATGCATGGTTCTGCCCATGTCGCCCAGAAAAACAAGAGAACAACCTCGCCCTTGTAGTCCGCCAGGTTAACAGTCTTTCCATTTACATCCTTTACGCTGAACATTGGGGCTTCCACACCCATTTGTGTAGTGTTGCTCAAGTCTCCTCTAAAACTGGCGGCAGCCTGGGGTTCTATTTCTTTTAATGCCGCAATAGTTTTTTTTGCATTTACAACGTCACCCTTACCCAGAAGGGCCTGTATTTTAAAATAAAGCGTTCGCGCCTTAAAATTTTTGTCGACCCCTTCCTGACTCAATACAGTATCAAAGCATTTTACCGCCTCATCAAATTTTCTCGTCATGTTGTACACATTACCGATAAAAAAGGTTGCTTCCAGACCCTCCCAGGTTCCCTCGTATTTTTTTTCCAGTTTTTTTAAATCCTTAAGGAAATCTTTGTAGAAATTTTCAGCATCTTTTAATTTCATTTCCGTTAACCCGCTCAGGTTTTTTCTTAGCAATTCAAGTTGTTTTGCAGCTTCCTGATTATGTGCAAGCTCCTTTGCAAAAGATACCTGGCTTACAAAAGAAAAAAACAGTGCCGAAATTATTGTTACAACAAAAAGACAATTTTTCTTCATGGTATAAACTCCTAAAGTCCCTATGGATAATGTGATGTTAAAAAAATAACGCCTGTAATATAGCGGCAATTCAAGAATTGCAGTTGCTATAGTACTACACGGTGAAAGCTTATTTTTTGCGGGTTTTTTTCGCGGCCTTCATGTTCTTCGCGGTTGAACTATTTTGGGTTTGCAGCTTTGCCTTCTATGTCAGCAAGGATACAAAACATGGCAACAGTCTGAGGGCAAAGCATTTGCTATAAATTGTCATGAATGCGTTCATACCCAAACGTGCAAATGCTTCGCCCTTACTTTTTAAAAAAACTAAAATGTTACAATAAATCTATTTTTCAGAAAGCCGCCTAAAGCCTGATTTATATTGAAAAGAAATAAGGGAAGGAGGGGGGAAATATTTTACACGTTCGTATTAACATGCTATGAATTTGAAAAGTTCCCGCAATCCTTACGTTAAAAAAGAATACAAGACAGCGGGCTATGCTAACACAGAATACATCCTTTATTCAAGACTCATTTTCGGTAAAATTATTAACACTATATGACAAACGCGGCTATCGTTGGAATTTTTTAAAAAACGAACTTGTTACGTTTTTTACAATGCTTATAGAAAAGGTGTGTTTTAAAATTTACGTTGCAAAAAAGCCGTCTTTCCTTTTAGAATGAAACTGGTGGTTTTCTTATTAATTTGATATTTACAGACAGTGTTCATGTTTTCGATAAAAAGATTTTTGTCACGGATGCCATGTTTTTTATAATCCGATATTTTTAAAACCATTATCTATATTTTTATCAGATGAATAACCGGGAGTACGTATAAAATGATACAAACGAAACGTCTCATATCTTTTGCAATCGTGAATTTTTTAGTCATCTTTCTTATTTCACTGAAGGCGCATGCCGAACCGCTCAAATTAGACGTAAAGGAACACGTTCTCGGGAACGGCCTGAAGCTGCTCATGCTGGAGAAACACGAGGTGCCTATTGTCTGCCTTCGGATTAATTTCCGGGTAGGTTCTGTGGATGAAAGGCCTGGTATTACCGGCGTTTCTCATCTCTTCGAGCACATGATGTTTAAGGGAACAAAAATATTTGGAACGAAAGATTATGCTGTCGAAAAACCGTTGCTTGAAAAAGAAGACGCGCTGGTAGCAGAAATTGCATGGGAAACCGGAAAAGAACTCCATGACAAGAAAAAAATTGCCGCATTAGAAAAAGAATTGCAAACGACAAGGGGAAGACTGCGGGATTTGGCGGTAAAGGATGAAATATTTTCCCTCTACCTGCGACATGGTGCGGTCGGATTAAATGCCGCAACATCTTCTGACGGCACGTTCTATATCTGCAACATTCCCGCAAATAAACTGGAGTTGTGGGCTTTTATCGAATCAGACCGAATGAAAAACCGCGTATTAAGGGAATTCTATTCCGAACGTGACGTTGTAATGGAAGAGCGGCGGACAAGAACGGAAACAAGCCCGTTTGGCGCATTAATAGAACAACTTAATGCGGTAACATTTATTGCGCATCCCTATCGTTTGCCCACAATAGGATGGAGTTCAGATATTCAAAATCTAACAAAGGCGGAAACCGCCGGGTATTTTGAACAATATTATACCCCGAATAATGCCGTGATTGTGATGGTAGGGAATTTTAAGCAGGATGATGCAATAAAACTGATTGAAAAATATTTTGGCGATATTCCCCGCCAGCCTGACCCGCCAAAAGTTAAGACCGCTGAGCCTGAGCAAAAGGGAGAGCGGCGGATAGAGGTGGAGTTTGATTCGAACCCTTATATGGCTATTTCATATCACATTTCGGGAATAGACCACCCCGACATCTATGCATTGGATGTATTGAGTTCCCTTCTTTCTGACGGAAGAACATCGCGTTTGTATAAATCTATGATCGAGGGAAAACGCATTGCAGTAATGGCGAATGCAGGCATTGGCGTCGGAAGATTTCCGGAAACCTTTACCTTTTATGCCGCCCCCAGAGCCCCCCATACCGTTGAAGAGGTAGAGGCGGCGTTTTATGAGGAAGTAGAATTGCTCAAAACCAAGCCTCCATCTGAATGGGAGTTGCAAAAGATTAAAAATCAATTGGAGGCAAGCTTCATACGAAGGCTGGAAAGTGCCTCCGGCCTTGCCAGTGAGATAGGGTATTATGAGATTATTTCCGACTGGAGGTATATTAACACCGTTCTGGAAAAAGTAAGCGAAGTCACTGCTGAGGATGTCACAAGGGTTGCAAAGAAATATCTGATAAAGAAAAACCGTACCGTTGCTATGTTGGTTAAGAAAGAAAATGGGGAGAGTGCAAAGTGAGCATAAAAAGATATCAGCATCTTATTATATGTGTAGTCTGTTTCGTATGTGTTTTTTCTATAAACAATTTCCGGACACTACGTGCGGAGCACCAAAAAGAGGTACCTCCCTCCTCCGGCAAGCCTAAATCCGAAGGAGCAAGGATATTATCAAAATTTAAATTTGCACCTCTCGGCTTTAATCCTCCAAAGGCAGAGAGGCTGGTGTTGGATAACGGCGTAATCCTTTACTTGCTGGAAAATCATGATTTACCGATTATAAATGTAACGGCGCGAATCAGAACAGGGGCTATTTATGAACCAGCGGAAAAGGCCGGGCTGGCAAGTTTGACGGGAGATGTTATGCGGAGCGGTGGCACGGTATCCATGCCGCCTGACAAAATGAATGAGGAACTGGAATTCATAGCAGCCTCAGTGGAGACTTTTATAGGCAGAGAGTCAGGCGGTGCAAGCCTCTCCGTGCTTAAAAAAGACATGGACAAAGGGCTTAGGATTTTTGCCGACGTGCTGAGAAATCCCGCATTTCCCGAAGACAAAATAAGGATGGAAAAGGATGAAACCATTGAATCCATCCGAAGGGAAAACGACCGGCCACAGCAAATCGCAGGGAGAGAATTTCGCAAGATACTCTATGAAAGCAGTCATCCGTACAGCAGAAGAGTGGACGGCACTCTGGAATCCATAGAAAAAATTACGAGAAACGACATGATTGCATTTCATAAAAAATTTTTCCGTCCGAACAATATAATAATTGGCATTTCCGGCGATTTTGACCGAAAAGCGATGATTAGTAAATTGAATGAGGTTTTTAAGGGATGGGAAAAGGGGAAAAACATTATCCCTGATATACCAAAGGTCAAATACGAACTAAACAAATCGGTAAACTACGTATATAAAGACATCAATCAGGCAAACGTCATCATGGGGCACCTGGGGATACACAGGAGGAGCCCTGACTATTTCCCCATTGAGATTATGAATTTTATTCTTGGCGGCGGAGGGTTTAATGCCCGAATAACAAGCAGGATACGTTCCGATGAAGGGCTTGCTTATTCAGCATTTAGCAGTTTTCAAACATCTCAGGACCTTGGCATGTTTTATGTAATGTGCCAGACCAAACTGGAATCCACCAATCGCGCTATTTCAATTGCGCTGGAGGAAATCGAAAGAATGCGCACCACACCGGTAGACAATGAAGAATTAACGCATGCCAAAGAGACTTTCTTAAATCAGTTTGTTTTCCGTTTTACTACAAGCGCGAGCATTGTTGCGCAAATGGTAGATATTGAATACGAAGGCCTGCCGCTGGACTATCTGGAAACGTATGAGAATAATATCCAGGCAGTGTCTGTTGAAGACATAAAAAGGGTGGCACAAAAATATTTACACCCGGACAAAATCTGCATCCTTGTTGTTGGAAATAAGGATAAATTTGACAAACCGCTTGACACTTTCGGCAAGGTCAACGAGGTCTTGTTGGAGTAAGCTCCGGAAATACCCGCAAAAAACGAGGCTGAATAAACCATGGTTGAAACAATGGCGATAACAATGGAGCTGCCGGAAAGGGCAAATATAATAATCGGCCAGGCCCATTTCATAAAAACGGCAGAGGATATTTACGAAACCCTTATAAATGCAGCGCCGGGAATAAAATTTGGCATTGCGTTTTGCGAAGCTTCCGGCCCCAGGCTTATAAGAATCGAGGGGAACGATGAATATCTGCAGGAGACGTCCGCAAGAAATGCGAAAAACATTGCCGCAGGCCATACATTTGTAATCCTAATGAAAGAGGCATATCCCATAAATGTATTAAATGCCCTGAAATTATGTCCAGAGGTGTGTACTGTTTTTTGTGCTACCGCCAATCCCCTTCAGGTTATTGTGGCCAAAACAGTGCAGGGGAACGGCATAATCGGCGTAGTTGACGGATATAGTCCGGCAGGGACCGAAACTGAAAAAGATATTAGGGACAGAAGACAACTATTGCGTAAAATAGGATATAAGCTCCCTTGAACTGGCTTTTCATTTCTCTCTTTTGTGCATTTTGCGTGGCAACCGCTGATGCACTGAGCAAAAAGGTTCTAAAAGAAAAAAACGAGTATATTGTTTTATGGGTGCGCATTGGATTTGCCTCTCCGTTTTTGCTGTGTTTCCTGCCTTTCATAGAAATACCAACACTGGACCACATCTTTTTTCTTATTCTCATCTTCCTTGTCCCGTTGGAGACAACCGCACTCATATTGTATATGAAGGCGATAAAAATTTCACCGTTGTCAATGACATTGCCTTTCCTTGCATTAAGTCCGGGGTTTTTAATAGTAACCTCAAATATCATCCTTGGCGAAAGGCTGCATAAGCACGGCATTATCGGTGTACTGCTTGTCACATTGGGTGCGTATTTGCTTAATGTAAAAATGAGCCGGCAGGGAATATTGCAGCCGTTTAAGGCAATTTTGAGGGAACGCGGCTCTGTTTACATGATCATTGTCGCCTTTATCTACAGCATTACCTCCAATTTGGGGAAATTGGCGATCCAGCATTCCAGCCCGTTGTTTTTTTCAGCAACCTATTTTCCATTCCTGTCGTTAGTTCTTTTTCCTCTTCTTCTGTGGAAAAATAATGGCAAAATAAGACAGCCGTTGAGTTCTCATCTCGCTATCTTTATTTTAATAGGATTGTTGATCGTGTTTTCAACGGTCAGCCACTTCTACGCGGTGACATTAACAGAAGTCCCCTATTTCATCTCGGTGAAAAGGACGAGTCTGCTTTTCGGCATTCTCTATGGGGCAATTTTGTTTAAAGAAAAAAATATTGCCGAACGACTTGTCGGGGGGATGGTAATGTTTGCAGGAGTTATTGTTATTCTCTTGTTTTAGGGCAGCCCTGAGCTGTTCCGGAATTCGGGGGACACCATACGTAGTTATTGACTCAATGTTGAAAAACAGCTAAGATTCCCCGTGGTCAGGATTGCTCGTGTGGCAGTCCCAGTCTCATGCTATGACGTCAGAATTCTGCTATACCATAATTATGCAGTTTAATGCCGGACGGCAAGTGAAAATATTTTTACCCGGGAGAAACCGCCTTGTTTGAACAAACCTTCAAGAATATAGACGACATCCTCCACAAAGACGCCGGTTGCAGCAGCGAACTGGACTATGTGGAGCAGACCTCGTGGATTCTTTTCCTGAAATATCTGGATGATTTTGAGAAGGATAAGAAAACCGCGGCAGAGCTTGCCGGTAAATACTATGAAGGTATTATTGACAAACAATACAAATGGGAAGTCTGGGCAGTGCCCAAAGGCAAAGACGGCAAGATCGATCATCATAAGGCGCTTACCGGCGATGACCTGAAAGACTTTGTTGACCACAAGCTGTTCCCTTACCTGAAAAAATTCAAAACGTCAGCCGAAAGCGCCGACACCATCGAATACAAGGTCGGCGAGATTTTCAGCGAGCTGAAAAACAAGATTCAGAGCGGCTATAACCTGCGCGAAGTCATTAATCGTATCGATGAACTCCGCTTTCGCTCCCACGCTGAGAAGCATGAGATGTCGCACCTGTACGAAAACAAAATCAAGAATATGGGCAACGCCGGCAGAAACGGCGGCGAATACTACACGCCCCGTCCGCTCATAAAAACCATCGTGAAGGTGGTTGCACCCACCATCGGCAACAAGGTGTATGACGGCGCGGTCGCTTCGGCGGGCTTCCTGGCGGAGGCTTTTGAATATCTGAAAACCAGCAAGAACCTAACCACCAAAGATGCGGAGACACTTCAGAAAAGAACCTTCTACGGAAAGGAAAAGAAGTCGCTCGCCTACATCATCGGCACGATGAACATGATTCTGCACGGCATCGAAGCGCCCAACATCGTGCATACCAACACGCTGACGGAAAACATGGCCGATATCCAGGAAAAAGACCGTTACGACGTCATCCTTGCCAATCCCCCGTTTGGCGGTAAGGAACGCACCGAGGTGCAGCAGAACTTCCCTATCAAAACCGGCGAAACGGCTTTTCTGTTCCTTCAGCATTTCATCAAAATCCTGAAAGCGGGCGGAAAAGCGGGTGTGGTGATTAAGAATACCTTTCTTTCCAACACTGATAATGCGTCCGTATCTTTGCGCAAACTGTTATTGGAAAGTTGTAATCTGCATACGGTGCTGGATCTGCCCGGCGGCACCTTTACCGGTGCGGGCGTCAAAACAGTGGTGCTGTTTTTTGAAAAAGGCGTACCAACTCAAAACGTCTGGTTTTATCAGCTCAATCTGGACAGAAAACTCGGCAAGACCAACCCGTTGAACGAAAACGATCTGGCGGAGTTTGTAGAATTACAAAAGACCAAGGCCAATTCGGAAAACTCATGGTCGGTGAATGTGGCCGATGTAGATAAAACCACATTCGGCCTGTCGGTGAAGAATCCGCATAAAAAAGATGAACCCGCGCTACGTGAACCGGGAATAATTTTGGACGAGATGAAGGCGCTGGATGAAGAGAGTGAAATGATTTTCAAAAATATTTTAAGGATTTTATGAGAGCTATTCTAAAATATTCAAAAAGGCAGATTGATAAAGCTGGTGGTGTTTTGTCAGGCGTGCCTGATCAAAAGATGAACAAGGATCAAGCTATAGAAATTCTAGAAAACTTTCGATCATTACATATCCACCCTCTTATTGTATTTAGAGTGTCTTTGCAAAGAAAGTCTGAAATTATTTCTGGTGATGTACTAATTTCACAACGATTAAAAAGAGCACCATCAATTGTCAATAAATTAAAAATCCAGAAAAAGATGTCTTTATCGCAGATGCAGGATGTGGGTGGTTTGCGTATCGTACTGAATAATCTTGACGAAGTATATAAGCTTAAAGATCTAATACGTGCTGGCGAGACACAAATCGCCTTCAAATCTATTCTTTTAAAAGAAATAGATTATATTAATAACCCTAAAGAAAGTGGATACAGAAGCATTCATTTGATTTATAAATATAATAAAAATGCTCCTAATGCGAGTCAGTGTCGAATTGAAATACAGATTAGAACAAAAATACATCACGCATGGGCGACGGCAGTTGAAGTTATAGGCACGTACCTCAGGCAACCATTAAAACAAAGTTTTGGGGATAAAGAACTATTAGATTTATTTAAAGAAATAAGTAAAGTATTTATTTTATTGGAAAACAAAAAAATGGATATTTCTTTATTCAAAAATACAGTAAATAGAATAGATGAATTAAAATTGCGCGACAAATTACAAGGATTTTCAATGGTAACAAGGATTTCAGATCAGAACGATGAAAATAAAAAAGGTAAATATTTTCTTATATCCTTGAATTTTAAGAATAAGACATTGACTGTAAAAAGATTCACTGCCTCAAAGTTAGATCAAGCAAATAGTGAATATTCTGAATTAGAAAAAAAATACTTGAATGATAATAATACGGAAGTTGTTCTTGTATCAGTAGATGATATTAATAATCTAAGAAAATTGTATCCTAATTATTTCTTGGACACACAAGAATTTGTAAAGTTCCTAGACATAGTGAACAAGGAAATTGAAAAATATGAAAACTAACTGGCAAATAAAAAAACTCGGCGAGGTTTGTGAAATCAAACCACCAAAAAAAGAAGCAAGAGACCGATTGAATGATGATGACATTGTCTCGTTTGTGCCTATGGAAGATTTGGGAATATTGACAAAGAATTTTATTGCAACAAAGGAAAGACCGCTGAAAGAAGTATCTGGAAGCTATACGTATTTTTCCGATAATGATGTGCTTCTCGCAAAAATTACGCCTTGTTTCGAAAATGGCAAAATTGGAATTGCTCGCAATTTAAAGAATGGTATTGGTTTCGGCTCAAGTGAATATATTATTTTTCGATCACGTGGCGAAGTAATACCTGATTACTTGTACTACTATTTAGCTCGTGACCAGTTCAGGCAAGACGGCAAAAAAGTGATGACTGGCGCAGTTGGCCATAAACGAGTGCCGAAAGACTTTGTTGAAAACCAAAAAATACCTTATCCCAATTCCCTCCCCGAACAACAGCGTATCGTTGCCATTCTGGAGGAGGCTTTTGCCGCCATCGCCACAGCAAAAGAAAAAACCGAAAAGAATCTGCAAAACGCCCGCGAGCTTTTTGCGTCGTATCTGCAGAGTGTCTTTGCCAATCCGGGGGACGGGTGGGAAGAGAAGACATTGGGGGAATGCTTTAAATTAAAAAGTGGCGATAATATAACAAGCAAAATGATGATTGAGAATGGAAAGTATCCTGTTTATGGTGGTAATGGAATCGCGGGGATGTATAATAAATTTAATCTATCAGGGAGCAATGTAATTGTAGGTAGAGTCGGAGCTTTATGCGGAAATGTAAGGCATATAGAAGAGGCTATTTGGCTCACTGATAATGGATTCAAAATAACAGATTGTAAATATGATTTTGATAATGCGTTTCTTGCATATTTATTGAACTTAAAGAATCTACGAAATTATGCAAGGCAAGCAGCACAACCAGTCATTTCAAATTCATCATTAGAAGAGGTGTTACTACAATTTCCAAAATCATTAAAAGACCAAAAATCCATCGTCACCAAACTCGATGCGCTTTCCGCCGAAACCAAAAAGCTCGAGGCCATTTACCGGCAAAAGCTCGCAGACCTGGACGAATTGAAAAAATCGGTATTGCAAAAGGCGTTCACAGGACAATTGACAATGGAAAATTGAGAATGGGTGATTGAAAACGAGCAATGTGGTCAAAGAGAAGTCGTTTTACGTTCGTGGTGCGGGTAGTGGACCGGCTACCGAACGTTGTCAGCGCCTGAATACCAGCGAAGCGGAGTCGGCCATCAACGACAACAAGGAACTCTTGAAACTGTTAACCCGTATCATCAACTCAACTAAACAAGGAATGGACACATGACCGCTGTCAATTACCAATTGTCCACTGAATACCGTGAAATTGGCTGTTTTTTCTTAGATTTTCACGATTATGTTGACAAAAGAGTGAAAGATTTTATACTGTAGCTATGGCAAAAATCTTACATGTTTTTAATTCAATCAATCGCTTGAGAGAGCGGTATTATGTTGCGGCGGTCGGTAAACAATCGCTTTTGGATTTATTGAGCGAAGCGGAGGTTGCCGAGCAGGTGTATAACTCTAACGCCATCGAGAACAGCACCCTCACCCTTGAAGAAACTGAAAAAATCCTTTTGCAGATACATTTAGACAGATACATCACGGAAAGAGAAATCTTTGAAGCAAAAAATCTCGCACGGGTAGTTTCTTACATCAATATCAAGGCCAAAGAACAAGAGCTTACCCTTGAGGTTATGCTATCGCTTCACAAGATGCTTATAGCGAATATCAGGGATGATATCGCCGGCAGATTTCGCAAGGACGGTGAGTGGGTCAGGGTTGCAAACCACATAGCGCCAGACCCAAAAGAAGTGGCAGGAAGATTGGAAAAAATGCTTGCCGGATATAACGCCGCCAGCCATGAAAATATTATAAAACGTATTGCGCGGCTGCATCTTACCTTTGAACACACCCACCCGTTTGTTGATGGCAATGGCCGTATCGGAAGGGTAATAAATAACTATTTGCTTATACGGGAAGGCTTTGTGCCGATGAATATTAAATTCATTGACAGGAAGATGTATTACGAGGCGTTTAAGGAGTTTGACGAAAAAGGCACTGCCAAAATCATGGAGGAAATAGTCGGCAAAGCGCTTACGAATAGTTATCACAAGAGACTTGCGTATCTGGAAGGAGCGCACATTATGACGCTTGCTGAATATGCAAAAAAGCATAAAGTATCGCACTCTAATTTGATAAATAAAGCACATCGCCAAACTATAGAAGCCTTTTTTGAAAAAGGCGTTTGGAAGATTGGAGATTACAAACCATGAACGAAGCGGAACACCCCTATTCAAAGATAAAAGCCATTATCAAGCAGGGCAAAGGGTTGACCGTTGAGTTCAAGGAGTGTAATACCGCCCTCAACAAAGATATTTACGAGACGGTGTGCGCCTTCCTGAACCGCTTCGGCGGCGAGCTTCTGCTTGGCGTTAGAGATGACGGCGTGATAACCGGTATAGTCCCTGAGTGCCTCCACCAGATCAAAAATGATTTTACGACAGCCGTCAATAATCCACAGAAAATCAGCCCGTCGTTTTATCTCTCAATGGATGAGGCCGTAATCGACGGGAAAACCATTCTCTCCATTTACATCCCCGAAAGCTCCCAGGTTCACCGCTGTAACGGGAAAATATACGACCGGAATGAAGACGGTGATTTCAATATCACGGACAACCACAACCTTGTATCCGCACTTTACCTGCGAAAGCAGATCGGCTACTCAGAAAACACTATTTACCCATATACTGAACTTGCCGATCTGCGGCCTGATGTTATAGCAAGAGTTCGAAAAATGGCTTTGCTCCAGTCGGAAAACCACCCATGGGGCGCTATGAGTGACCTTGACCTTTTGAGAAGCGTTCAGTTGTATAGGAAGGATTTTCAAACCGGGAAAGACGGTTTTACGCTTGCCGCAATACTGCTCTTTGGAAAAGACGAGACCATTCTATCGGTAGTGCCGCATTTCAGAATCGATGCCATTCTGAGACGGGACAACATCGACCGTTATGACGACCGTGACGATATCCGCACGAATCTCATCGAAAGTTATGACCGCCTGCTACGATTTGGAGAGAAACATCTGAACGATCCGTTTTATCTGGAAAATGGCCAGAGGATAAGCCTGCGCGGCCATATTTTACGGGAAGTAATCAGCAATATCCTTATCCACCGCGAGTATGCCAATGCGTTTCCAGCGAAGTTCGTCATTGATAGAGAAAAACTTTTCACGGAGAACAGCAATAAACCTCACGGGTATGGCATGATTGATCCGTCACATTTTACGCCCTATCCAAAAAATCCTTCTATTGCGCGATTATTCAGGGAAATTGGACGGGCGGATGAGCTTGGGTCTGGTGTTAGGAATCTGTTTAAGTATTGCAAGGCCTATTGCGGCCACGATCCGCAACTCATAGAACAGGATATTTTCAAATTCATCCTGCCGCTTACCGGGGAAGCTACCCCTCAAGCTACCCCCCAAGCTACAGGGGAAGACGAACGGACAAAAAAAATAATGAATTACTGTCTTAACCCAAGAACAAGAGAGGAAATACAGGAGTTTACCGGTTACAAAGACAGAAAACATTTTCGTTTAGAAATCTTACAGCCGCTTCTTGATAAGGGCTTGCTGCACCCGACTATACCCGATAAACTGACAAGCCCGAAACAGAAGTATTACTCTGCAAAGAAACGAGAGAACCTATGAACGAAGCGGAAACCAGAGCGGAACTGATTGACCCGAAGCTCAAAGAAAGCGGCCGGGGCGTGGTGGACGGGTCAAAAATATTGCGTGAATACAATATCACTGCCGGCAAAATCCAGACCGGCGGCGGGCGTGCCAAGCCGTTGATTGCCGATTATGTGCTGGTGTATCAGGGGCGCAAACTGGCCGTTGTCGAAGCCAAGAGCGATGAGTTTGTCGTGGGCAAAGGGTGGCGCAGGCCAAGAACTACGCCGAAAAGTTAAAATTGGATACTACCTTTGCCAGCAACGGTAAAGAGATTTATCAAATCTGCATGAAAACCGGCGGAGAAGGTTTGGTTGCTGGTTTTCCCGCACCGGATGAACTCTGGAATAAAACCTTCGCCACGCAAAATCGGTGGCGGGACAAGTTTAATCAGGTGCCGTTTGAGGATGTGGGCGGCACGAAGAGTGTGCGCTACTACCAGGAAATCGCGGTCAACAATACCATGGCCGCTATTGCCGAAGATAAACAGCGTATTTTGCTCACCATGGCGACAGGTACCGGAAAAACCTTTATTGTCTTTCAGATTGCGTGGAAGCTGTTTCAGACTCGCTGGAACTTAAAGCGCGACGGTTCGCGCAGGCCGCGGATTTTGTTTTTGGCTGATAGAAATATTTTGGCGGATCAGGCGTTTAACGCATTTTCCGTTTTCCCTGAAGATGCGTTGGTGCGGATTAACCCTAAAGAAATCAGCAAAAAAGGCGGTGTGCCCACCAACGGCAGCATTTTCTTTACCATCTTCCAGACCTTCATGAGCGGGGGTTCGACAGGCTCAGGGCAGGCTCCTTCGGCAGGCTCACCACATCGACCTGTCGAAGGGTGTTTTGGCGAATATCCTCCAAACTATTTTGATTTCATTATCATCGACGAGTGCCATCGCGGCGGGGCGAACAACGAAGGCAACTGGCGCGGCATCATGGAATACTTTTCTCCTGCGGTTCAGCTTGGTTTAGCCGCAACGCCCAAACGCGAAGATAATGCGGATACCTACAAATATTTCGGAGAGCCGGTGTATATCTATTCGCTCAAAGAGGGCATCAACGACGGCTTTCTGACGCTGTTCAAGGTAAAGCGGATCAAGACCACGCTGGACGATTATATTTATACCTCGGATGATCAGATTATTGAAGGTGAAATAGAAGAAGGCAAAATTTACACAGAACCAGACTTTAATAAGATTATCGAGATTAAAGAGCACGAAGCCAGGTGGGTGCAAATATTTCTCTCGGAAATCAATCAGAACGAAAAGGCTATTGTTTTCTGCGCTACCCAGGACCATGCGCTGGCAGTGCGCGATTTGGTCAATCAATTCAAAAAGAGCAAGGAACCAAATTACTGCGCCCGTGTTACCGCCAATGATGGCGCGATGGGTAAACAGTATTTGCGCGAGTTTCAGGATAATGAAAAGACTATCCCGACTATTCTGACTACCTCGCAAAAGCTATCTACCGGTGTGGATGCCTGTAATATCCGCAATATTATCCTCATGCGTCCGGTCGATTCTATGATCGAGTTTAAGCAGATTGTGGGGCGCGGCACACGGCTATTTGATGGGAAAGAGTTTTTCACAATCTATGATTTTGTCGATGCCTACCATCATTTTGCCGACCCTGAATGGGATGGCGAGCCTGTTGTTGATGATTCCTGCCCTAAGTGCGGCTACAGTCCGTGTACCTGTGTAAAAAAACCGCAGGGACATTGTCCGGAATGTGGTGAACGGCCTTGTATCTGTATAAAAGAACCGACCGAACCCTGTTCTGTTTGTGGAAATGCCCCATGCATCTGTAACAGGAAACAAAAGGTAAAAATCAAACTGCGCGATGGTAAGGAGCGCGAAATTCAGCATATGATAGCCACTTCATTTTGGAGCGCCGAGGGAAGGCCGATCTCTGCAGAAGAGTTTTTACAGAATATGTTTGGAAAGCTGCCGGTTTCAAAGAGGTCAATTGTTCCGAACTATTACGTATATTTTATCTATTTCAATCCAGTTTCTTCTTTAAATCCGCACATTACATTCATATTTTGTACTGCCTGGCCTGCGGCGCCCTTGATTAAATTATCGATGGCAGAAAGAATCACTATCCTTTTTTCTGTTACCTTTACCGCAATATCGCAGAAGTTTGTGTGGCTTACGTCTTTTGTTTTCGGCAGGGTGTTGTTTTCTTTTAAGCGGATAAAGGGTTCTTTTTGATAAAATTCCCTATAGATATTCAATGCTGCCTCATCGTTCAGAGCTGAAGCGCCTGTCCTTATTTTGGGGTTGCAGTAAATAGTGCATAATATGCCTCTGTTCATGGGGATGAGGTGGGGAACAAACTGGATGGATACGGATTTGCCGGTTTGGGTGGATAGTATATGTTCTATTTCAGGACTGTGGCGATGGCCGCCCACAGCGTATGCCTCGGTATTTTCGTTGCATTCGCAGTAGTGTGTGTCTTCCCGTGCTTCTCGTCCTTTCCCGGAAACGCCCGACTTTGCATCCACAATGATATCATCGGGTTCTATAAGACCTTTCGCAAGCAATGGCGCTAATGCCAGTATGGTTGCGGTAGTGTAGCATCCAGGATTTGCCGTTAATTGAGTATTTTTAATTTTATCGCGAAAAAGCTCCGGCAGGCCGTAGACGGCTTTTGTTATGCCGGTGCTATCGGTATGCCGGGCCTTATACCATTTTTCATACAACGCGCTATCCTGAAACCGGTAATCAGCACTGAAGTCTATTGCCTTTATTCCTTTCTGAATAAAATGCGGCACATATTTCATTGAAATCGTGGGCGGCAGGGTAATAAAGGCAACATCCAGGTTATCAGGGACTTCTTTTTCCTGAATACTATTGCAAGGCAATTCGATTTGACCTTGCAATGAAGGAAATATATCGGAAATTTTAGGACGGTCTGTTCTCCTCACACCGAGAAAGGAAATTTTCACTTCCGGATGGCGAAGAAGGATTTTGATGAGTTCAAGGCTGGTGTAAGCAGTAGCACCAATAATTCCAATGTTTAACATAGCTGTATCTCCCTGCAAGAACGAAAACAGTCATTGGCATTGGTCAACCGCCAACCGCCAACTGCCGATTGCTGACTGTGGATTGTGGATTGTGGATTGTGGATTGTGGACTGTAGATTGCCTATGCCTGTTTTTAAGTATTATTCGCTCCATAAAGAATAGACTTCCTCAAATCCTGCTAATAAACTTTATCCTTTTTTTGGCTCTTCTGCGCCGAAAACAATTGGCAGCATTTCATCTACCCTTTCTACAAATGCGAAATTCAATCTTTTTTTTGCATTTTCAGGAACTTCGGTTAAATCTTTCTCATTTCTCTTCGGTAAGACAACCGTTGTAATCCCTGCCCTCTTGGCTGCCAGTACCTTTTCTTTTATGCCTCCAACGGGTAGAACCCTTCCGCGCAGCGTGATTTCGCCCGTCATTGCCACATTAGAGAGGATTGGCGTCCCTTTCAAAAGTGAGATAAGCGCCATAGCCATTGTTACTCCGGCAGAAGGTCCGTCTTTTGGAATAGCTCCCGCAGGAACATGAATGTGAAAGTCGTATTTATCAAAATCCTTAAATGAAATCTTCAGGCTTTCGAGTTTTGACCTGATATAGCTCATTGCTGCCTGGGCAGATTCTTTCATAATATCCCCTAAACATCCGGTCAGGGTGAGTTTCCCAGTGCCTGGCATAAAAGTCGCCTCAATAAAAAGTATGTCTCCGCCGGCCTGCGTCCACGCGAGACCGGTGGCAACTCCGGCGTCAGTGGTTCGTTCCGCCGCCTCAGAGAAAAACTTGATTGGCCCTAGAAGCGTATTTAATTGTTCCGCATTTATGGTTACCGACGTCTCTTCTCCGGAAGCGATTTTCTTCGCCGTTTTCCTGCAAAGGTGTGCGATTTCACGCTCCAGGTTTCTCAATCCTGCCTCCCGTGTGTAATCAGTGATTACCATCTTTATTGCATCGTCTGTAATCGTTAGCTGCTCCTCCTTGAGGCCGTGGGCTTTTAGCTGCTTGGGAAGGATGAATTTTTTCACGATGGATATTTTTTCTTCCGCAGTATATCCTGAAAGTTCCAACACCTCCATACGATCTTTCAGTGCAGGCGGTACCGTATCTAATATGTTTGCGGTGGTGATAAACATTACATTTGAAAGGTCAAACGCTACGTCGAGATAATGGTCGGAAAAGGCATGGTTTTGTTCAGGGTCAAGCACTTCCAGCAAGGCGGCTGAGGGGTCTCCGCGGAAATCAGCGCCAAGTTTGTCAATTTCGTCCAGCATGAATACCGGATTGTTTGATTCCGCCTTTTTCAGTCCCTGTATGATCCTGCCCGGCAATGCACCGATATATGTGCGCCTGTGACCCCTTATCTCCGCCTCGTCTCTTACTCCTCCCAGGGACATACGGACAAATTTCCTGCCCATCGAACGTGCAATTGACATCCCAACAGAGGTTTTCCCTGTGCCGGGCGGTCCGACAAAGCACAAGATCGGCCCCTTCATATCATCCTTGAGTTTCCTTACCGCAAGATATTCAAGGATCCGTTCCTTTAATTTTTCTAAATCGTAGTGATCTTCATCCAATATTGTGCTTGCCGTTTTAATATCCAGTTGGTCTTTTGTAGAAACCGACCATGGAAGGGCAATCAACAGATCCAGGTATGTCCTTGAAACCGTATATTCCGCCGAAGCAGAATGCATTTTTGCAAGCCGTTCAAGCTCTCGTTCGGCCTCTTTTTTTGCTTCGGCAGGCATTTTGGCATTTTCGATTTTTTCCTTTAATTCTTTTATCTCCATTGAACGTTCGTCGCCTTCGCCCAGTTCATCCTGAATCGCCTTTAGCTGCTGCCTCAGATAATATTCCTTCTGTCCCTTTTCCATTTCGTTCCTTACCTGAGACTGGATTTTTGTAGCCATTTCCAGGACTTCCAATTCGCTGGCAATCAGTGTAGTAACTTTTTGCAAACGCAATTTTACGTTTGCCAGTTCAAGCACCTTTTGTTTTTCCGCCACGCTAACATTTAAATGCGAAGTAATAAGATCCGCTAAACGGCTGGGATTTTCAATATTAACGACAGCTATCTTCAATTCTTCGGGCAGTGATGGCATCATGGAGATCATGTGCGCAAATTGGTCCGCCGCATTTCTTGCCAGTGCCTCTGTCTCTCTATCGTCTTCAATGATATCTTCGATAGCGCTGATTTTTGCTTTAAAATAAGGATCGGATTGAACGTATTCCCCGATTTTTACCCTGCGAAGTCCCTGGACAAGCATTTTTGCAGAATTATCGGGCATGCGCAGCATTTGAAGAACGACAGCCGCCGTGGCGCACTCATAGATATCGGATTGTTTTAGCACTTTAATATCTTTATCTTTCTGCGCGGTCAGGGTCAGGAATCGGTTCCCGGCTAAAACATCGTTCAGGAGTTTAATATCCCTATCGGTATAAACGCTTAACGCCGCGACCATTCCCGGGAATACAACGGTGTCTTTCACTGGAAGCACAGGGGTTTCATGTGGTATTTTTATTCTTTCTATTTTGTCCTGTACTTCTTCTTCAACCGTAAGTACAGGATGCTCCTGGTCTTCGCCATGGTTATTATTTTCGCTATTTGTCATGTTGTGTATTGTTTCCTCTCCGGCAATACAGGGAATGGTTAAAGGTTAATTTTTATGGCAAATGCTTCCGGCTCTTTTTGCTGAATTTTTGGCAGGATTATTTGTAAAAAACCTTCCTTGTATGAGGCTTTTATATTATTTGTATCAACTGGTTTGGGCATATAAAATGCTCTTTCAAAATATCCATACCTGATTTCTACCTGATAGAAACATATCTTTTCGTGAGGTGAGTCGTCAGTTCTGTGACCAGTTATCGTAAGGGTGTCTTTTGAAAAAGAAACCTGCACATTGTGCGGTTTAGTGCCAGGAATGGCCATTTTTACAATAATGTCTTCAGGTGTTTCGTAAATATCTGCCTGGGGTTTCCAGGGAGACATTGAATCGAAAGAATATTCTTTCCCGGCAAAAGAAAAAAATTCGCTTAAGATTTGTTCTATCTTATTTTGTTTTGCATCGGCTTTGTAATAAGTGTCGTTATCATTTGAAATCATTTTAGAATGAAACCTCCAGGTCAAAAGGAAAACGATGTCAATATAACAATTTTCATTTTCAAGTACAAGAGAATTTGCAGCATAAGCATCTGCAAAGAAATAATGATAAAACTGGCATTAGCGCCAAATTCTGCCGAAATAAAAAACCCCGCAAAAGCGGGGTTTTTTGTGATGGCGGTAAAAACGTAAAAAAATTAATACATATCTCCATAACCACCATAGCCGCCGCCAGGAGGCATTGGAGGGGTCTTCTTTTTCTCCGGTATCTTGCCTATTATGGCGTCTGTTGTAAGCAGCAAAGTGGAAACGCTCGCTGCATTTTGCAGTGCGGTTCTCACCACTTTCGTCGGATCAATGATGCCTTCGCTCACCATATTGCAATACCGGTTTGCCCCCGCATCATAGCCTTCATTTCCTTTCGCATTTTCAACATTCTGTACGACAATTGCAGCGCTAACCCCTGCATTCGCTGCGATTTGTCTTAATGGCGCCCTTAAAGCCCTCTGAAGGATATCAACGCCTATTTTTTCATCGCCTGTAAGGGCAAGATCATTCAGGGGGGAAATAGACCTGAGAAGTGATACGCCTCCGCCGGGAAGGATGCCTTCTTCAACGGCAGCTCGGGTTGCATGGAGTGCATCTTCAACACGCGCCTTCTTTTCCTTCATTTCACTTTCCGTTGCCGCGCCTACATTGATCATTACCACGCCGCCAGCCATCTTGGCAAGCCTCTCCTGAAGCTTTTCCCTGTCGTAATCCGATGTGGTAGTCGAGATTTCCCTTTTTATCTGTTCAATACGATCCTTGATTTTTTTGCTTTCACCGGCGCCCTCGATGATGATTGTATTTTCCTTGTCGATTTCTATCTTCTTTGCGCGGCCAAGGTCGCTTAATTCTAACGTTTCAAGGTTAATACCCAAATCTTCAAAAACAGCCTGGCCGCCGGTAAGGACAGCGATGTCTTCCAGCATCGCCTTGCGTTTATCACCAAAACCCGGCGCCTTAACTGCAGCGCATTTCAGCGACCCACGAAGCTTGTTCACAACAAGCAAGGTCAAGGCTTCGCCTTCTATCTCTTCGGCAATAATCAAAAGAGGTTTGCCTGTTTGAGAAATTTTCTCCAATATCGGCACCAGCATCTTGGTGGTGGTTATCTTTTTCTCATGAATAAGCAGGTAAGGGTCTTCCAGAACACATTGCATCGTGTTAGGATTCGTGACGAAATAAGGAGAGAGATATCCTTTGTCAAACTGCAATCCTTCAATCCATTTCGCTTCAGTTTGCAAACTTTTGCCTTCCTCTACCGTAATCACGCCATCTTTGCCGACCTTATCCATAGCGTCGGCGATAATTTTACCGATTTCAGCATCGTAATTAGAGGCTACCGTGGCAATCTGCTCAACCTCTTTTCTTCCCTTTACCGGAATACTCATCTGCCGCAGCTTGTCCACTACACACTGAACGGCCTTGTCTATGCCGCGCTTCAACGCCATTACGTTGGCTCCAGCAGTAACATTCTTAAGCCCTTCTACAAATATTGCCTCTGCAAGCACCGTAGCTGTGGTTGTTCCGTCACCGGCAACATCGCTCGTTTTTGCGGCAACGGACTTTACCATTTGCGCACCGATGTTTTGCATGTGGTCGGGCAAGTCTATTTCTTTCGCAACAGTTACCCCGTCCTTCGTAATCGTTGGCGAACCAAAACTTTTTTGAATAATAACATTACGTCCCCTCGGTCCCAACGTTACCTTTACCGCATCTGCTAATTGTTTTACGCCAATCTTGATTGCCTCCAGCGCGTCGTGATCATAAATAATTTTTTTTGCCGACATAACAAAGTTTCCTCCAAATGTATGTACTGCTGACTTTAATAAATCTTTTAACGGCTGAATTAACGGAGCAAACAGTATGCCGAACAATGCCTGCCACCCCTCAGTTGACTTCTTTTTCCCCTGCAAATTAACTTATTTAATCACAATAGGATATGTGAAAAGTTTTTTGCACAAAAAAATCTTTACGGATTACATAAACAAAAGTATGCCATTGTGGCAGTGCTTTGCTTAAAACCACCCTTTTAGATGTGTCAATATGACAGTATTACATGGTAGGCGAATGGTATTCGGCGGACGAGCAGGCTTTGCACGAAACCTACCGGCAAAAACAGTCGGCAGTCGGCAATCCACAGTCTACAATTTGCCGATTGCCTGCTGTAAGTACTTTCCATTCTAATGATGGACGACGGATGATAGATGATGGACGATGTTCGTCCTTCGTCCATCGCCCAAAGTTGGGTCGGGATAGGACACTTCATGTATTTTAAGAATTAATCAGGGAGTGTCCCTCTATTTTCAGGTGATCAATTATGTACCAATTCTTTCTCTATTGCTGTTTGAACAAGCTGATTTAATGACAAGCCTTTTTGAATAGCTCTCTCGGCTGCTTTTCTGTGCATCTCTGGCGGTATACGAACATTAAAACTTCCCCTATATGACTTTATAGGCACTTTACCCATTTCTCTGCAAAGAGCAGCATAATCATCCGCCGCATTGTGAAATGCCTTTACTAGTTCTTCTACACTATGACCCTCAAAGATTACAAGGTCATCTATACCCTCGATTTTCCCATGAAAAACTTTATCCTCTGCGCTGAAATGCACAGTTCCCGTGAAACCTTTGTACGTTAAAACATCCTTCATTGTATTAACCCCTTATTTCTTAATGCTTCTTCTATATAATCCAATTGATATCTCTTAAGCTCAACTCCCGGATGTGGTTTATGCAATCTTATAATATGCCTTGTTTCCGGATTAATAAAGGTTACCCCCGACCCGGTAGTTTTGCCTGACTTTGCCTTTTCATAACCAAATCCAGCCAGAAGACTTTTAAGATCATCATAGGTGAAATCCTTTGGCTTTGATAAGAAACGCCTCAATAATTTCTCAGCCTTACTCATGCTATAAATATAACAGCAAAATAAAAATGTGCAACTGTAATATAGTTGCTATTCCTGTTTTCTCTTATTGCGTAGCACTTTAATTTTTTGAAAAAGATATTCACGTATGCATGGTATTAACAGATCTGTCTAGGATTCTCATTCCTGTTGACTGGTCGAACCAATGAACCGCATCCGGGGAAAATGCCAGGCCAACAAGGTCGCCAGCCGAGACCGTTGATTCGGTATTTTTTACTGACCAAAGTATATCCGGGGAGATCCTCACATGGCATACTGATTCATGCCCAAGGTATTCAATATGTTCCACAATGCTTTTAATGGCGTTTTTAAAATCCGGCGAAACGCATTGCAATTTTTCAGGACGTATCCCCAGAATAACCTGCGGCGTATTTGCCGGGGGAACCGGGGATTCAAGGATTGTTTCCCCTAAGGCAAAAGAACTTGCCGTGATTAGCCGCACCTCTGCAAAATTCATGGCCGGAGCGCCAACAAACCCAGCGATGAAGGTGTTTTGAGGCGCATTGTATATTTCATAAGGAGTCCCTATCTGTTGCAGATGCCCCTTATCCATAACAGCAATCCGGTCTCCCAGTGTGAGCGCCTCGGTTTGATCATGGGTAACGTAGACGGTGGTAACATTCCGTTGTTTTTGAAGTTTTTTTAATTCCCCCCTCGCTGAAATTCTTAGGCGTGCGTCAAGGTTGCTCAAAGGTTCGTCCATTAAAAATACCTGCGGATTTCTCACGAGCGCCCTTGCCAGTGCAACCCGCTGTTTTTCGCCGCCGGAAAGTTCTTTTGGATACTTTTGCAATAAGTTGTTTATTCCCAGCATCCTGGCGGTATTTTCCACGTTTTCATTTAGATCCTTTGCCTTTCGTATCCTGAGAGGAAATGCAATATTGTCAAATATTTTCATATGCGGATATAAGGCATAGTTCTGAAACACCAGGGCAATGTCCCTTTTGCCGGGAGGCACAGTATTTACAAGGTTATCATTAAAATAAATATCTCCCGAAGAGGGAGTCTCCAGCCCCGCGATCATATTTAATGTCGTGGTCTTTCCGCTCCCGCTCGATCCGAGTACTACAAGGAATTCACCGTCTTGTATCTCCATGTTCAGGCAATTCACCGCAGCGGTGTGTTTGTAATATTTTGTAATATTTCTTAAGTGAATTCTCATTCTTTCACCGCTCCGGAAATAATGCCCTGTACGATATACCTTTGAAAGGCAAGTAAAAAAATAAGGAGCGGAACGGTAACAATCACTGAAGCTGCGGCAATATCTCCCCACGGAACCTCATATGTGCCCTGGAACAGGGCAATGCCTACAGAAGCGAGCCTGGAGGATTCGTCAAGGGTAAAAGTAAGGGCAAACAGAAACTCATTCCAGCAAAAAATAAAGGTTAGAATTGCTGTGGAAATCAGCCCCGGCAATGCAATTGGCGCAATAACGTACCTAAGCGCCTGAAAATGGGTACAGCCGTCAATGAGAGAGGCGTTATCCATTTCGATGGGTATTTTATCAATATATTTTATCATAAGAAATAGCGCCAATGGAAAGTTGTGGGCGCTGTAGGCACAAATAAGCGAAACGGGTAAATTTATCCACCCCAGGGTGTAAAAAAGTTTATACAGGGCGGCAACAAGACAGATCGACGGAAGGGTAAACAAAACAACAATCATAAACAATATCGCCGTTTTCCCTCTGAACGAAAAACGCGAAACACTGTAGGCGGCGAGCAATGCACATGGTATGGCTACGCATACGGTAGAAAGCGAGACCATGAAACTATTGAACAAATAATACGGGAAATGGCTTTTAAAGAGGACGTTTTTGTAAGAGTCAAGGACATACGTTTCAGGGAAAACGGGAGGCAATTGCATAATCTCTGAAGGGGGTTTGAAGGAGGTTAATACAATCCATGCAAACGGGCCTATGCTCCAACAGACCGCCATGAGGGTAAATAGAAAAAAAAGGCATCTTTTTCGCATTTTATAAAGGATGTTATCCGCCTTGCCTACACATTTAAGAAAGCAGGGGCGAGGCACTTGCCCGTTTGGGCATGAGCACATTTATGACAATTTACGGCAAGTGCCTCGCCCCTGCTTTGCGATTATTGGAATTTTTCAAAAACTAAAATGTTACCTATAAAAATAAAGATACGTAATCGGGTTTTTTGGGCCTTAATCGTGACCGTTATAAGACACAAGGAAGGTAAAATTATATACAATACGCATATTTATGAGAAGAAAAAAAAGACGGCATTTGAACAGTGTAAAGGGTGTCTGGCAGATACTTTCTATTGAAAAGCCCTAGTGTGTACTTTATAATCGATTCATTAATATTTGCAACAGTTTTCCGATAACCAAAAATGGAAACATGTTGTAATCATTAAAAATCGCATATCTTTGATAAGAAACAGGTGCTCAGGTTGCAAGGAATTAATAACAAGTACACAATACTTAATTTAGCAATAAAGGATTTGGGGTTAAGCGCCTTCACAAACTTCATCGGTATTAATCTGCGTTTTTTTACGGAAAATACCCTAAACGCATTTATCTTTTTTAATATTATCCAGGCGGATGACCCCGCAAACAGGTATGATATACATACCCCAAGCCCCCCCGATATAGCCGGAGATGCAGCAACCATAATTACCCTTACTATCGCGTACCTTTTTTTTACGTCCTATAACGTAAGAAATGCGCTCAACGTCACAATCCGCAATAATAATAAAATGGATGCGCAGTACATTAAAGCGGTCAAACATTTAGAAGCGTGTTACCGATGGGTAAAAAACTTTTTTTTGGTAACCGTGGCAGGTTTTGGAGTATATCTTTTTTCGAAATATGTATTGTCAACGGGAATCGACGTGGTCTTTGTTGAAGGCAATGCTATTTCAAATATTTTAGGCATCGTAAGCTGTCTTCTCCAAATCTGTTACCCCTTTATCTTTGTTTATGTATATTGTAAATATGTATTCGCAAATACGGCTATTGCCCTGTTGTTCTATACTTTTTTCTTTATAAGGAATCTTTTTGCGACGGGTTTGCTGGGATTTGTTACTTATTATGATCTGCATGTAGTTGCCCCTTTTTTAGATTGGCTGACGATTCTTATACTATTATATTCCATAGGCTGCATAATGCTGCATCATCGCGCCTCTAAATTGTTTCATAAAATTGAATTTAAGGGATGACAGGTTTACAACCTGAACCCATAGTTTTATGTTTAGGAATTTCAATATTTTCAGTTAAATAATGAACAAACCCACCCCTCAATCCCCTCCCAAGAGAGGACTTATAAAATTCCCCTCTTGAGAGGGGTCGGAGGTGGGTAAAAATGAATGCCGTTGGGTTTTTGGCTTTTCAAACCTTAGCCTAACGTAACCATAGGAGGTATTTTTCAGTTGAAAACCTTAAAAAAGTACATCATTAAAGTTGTTGTATGCGTAGCAATGTGTTTGCTGTGGACGTCACTGTGTATACAGGCACAGGACCAAACCGTTGCCGTTGAGAAAAAAGCAGATGAGATTAAACTAGCGGGACAGCGTACGACAATAAAAAACGAAGATCTTGAAAAGGCGAAAAATAGACTCGAAGAAATAAAGGTCAGCGCAGAAAAGACTATTGCTGAAAATGAAACGGCAATTTTGAAATTGCAAAGCGATCGGGAATCAACATCTTCCTACCTTAAAAAATTAACGGAAGAAAAAAATACCTATCCGGCAGAAGAACCGCATGTGAAATATTTGGAATTGTTAGACAAAGAGATCGGCATCCTAAAAGAAAAAATTGACGCGGGCAATGAGCAATTAGAAGAGTGCGAGGATCTCATCGCAGCACTTCAGCATCAGGTAAAGACATATGCAAATTACGTTTCATTATTAACCTCGGCGTTAAAGTTAAATGAAACAATTGCAGCAACCCCTGCCGACCAGGCGGCGCTTGTCAGACAGGAAGCTGAGATTGCAAAGGGATATATCAAAGCGGCGCAGGCAAGCATGAAAGAAAAAGAATCATTAATTGCCATTGCTACAAAAGAATTGGAGGATTACAGGCTTAAAGCGCCCGTTATCATGCAAGGGCTTGTTAAGGTGCTGGAGTCATTGAAGGCGGATACTGCCGGCAGTAAATTGGAAAGTCTGGTGCAGGAAAAGATAAACAATGTTTTGTTCTGGCAAAAGGAGGTAAGCAATCTATGGATTTCAATATTTAAAAAAAGACTGACGATAGCAAAAATTCAATATGATGAAGCAATTCAGGCGCTAAAGTCTGCAGAATTCAACGCGGAGTTATTGGCAGAAAAAGCCGGCCTTTTGGAGGAAAAGCAGAAAACAGAAGAATTGAAAAGAAAACAGGAAGAGCTGGCGTACGCAAAAAAGGTTGAAGAAGTTACAAAAAAGGCTGCGGAGGTCACCCGGGCAGAGACGGAAAAAACCATACAGGAGGCTGCTAAGAAAGGAGAAGAAATTGTTCAGGAGCAAATGATAACCACCTCCCCGGAAAAAAAGAGGGTGCTGGAATTAGAGGCGGAAGTCTACAAACAGAACGGTATGGTGGCAAAAATGAAGGACGCACTTATTACGGAAGGCGCACAGCGATATAAAGGGCGTACCGAACTTAAAAAATTACAGGCAGACATTGGCGTTTTTCTGAGTAAGGGCGCCACGGCAAAAGATATCGAGGAAATGGAAAAGAAGGTCGCTGCGGAGGAAAAGCGTTATTCAGAGGCGGTCAATTCAGTAAAAAGCCTTATTGTTTCCTTAGATCAGGTGAAGAAACTCCTTTCTGATAAACTTGCCCTTTCCAGCGAAGAGATGTCAAATATTAAAAAGGAAGTTTCCTCTTTTGCCGATAAGGAATTGGCGCAGCAGGCAATTAATCATGTGGAACAAAGAATCAAGGCGCAGGAAGAACAGTTCTCTCTTGTTCTGGAAAGAGTAAATATTTTATATGAACGTCTGGAAATAAGGGAATATGGCATGTCAGTGCTTTCAAATGTCAAAGAAAAATTACAACAGATGAAAGCGGCAAACATATGGAAAAGGGATGAAGTGCAGATAACCACCCAAACCTTTGACGTAATTTACCTTGATGTTATAAACCTTCCTTCAGGTATTCATGCTCTTCTTGAAACAGCAAAGAGCCATATGAAAAACGCAGCGGCATATATTACTCTTGAGAAAAATACGGTTCGTTTCTGGTTAAGATGCCTTGGATTGGCGTCACTCATAGCATTATTTTATTTTTCCAACCGGTATATACGCCGATGGAGCACAGACACCCTGCAACAGTTGCATGAATCAATAACCTTTACCTATTTTAAATCGCGGTTGCTCCCCAGCCTGCTTGTAATACTGGATAAGAGTATTACTGTGCTCTGGGTGGCGGTCCTTTGCATATTGATACGCGCGTTATTCCCTGTAAAAATACCGTCAACAACTTCAGCGATGTATATACTATTATATATTTCTCTTTATACGGCGCTGAAAGGTTTTCTTGTGGAGTCTTTCGGTCCGGAAAAGGGACACAGGAAACTCGTTGTTTCACTCGCCTACATATCACCAAAGCATATTTACAAGTCATTAAGCATCATTTTGCTCTTTTCCCTCATTTCCTTGTCTTTTATTACGGTACTTACCGTATTTCAGTACAAAAGAGACGTTATTGACCTGTTCTGGTTCATCTATCGAATAGGAATGCTGCTCCTGCTTTTGTGGCTTGCAACCCAAAAATCCCTGTTTTTCAAATTGTTGCCTGGAAAGAACAGCCAGTTGGGAAGGCTCATTCAGCGTATTATTGGCATTATTTACCCGGTGTTTGTGGTGTTTGTCGTCTCTCTTTTTGCGATACGCAGTCTGGGATATCCTATATTGACGTATGTACTGCTGAAAACATGTATAAAAAGTATAGTTGCCGCAATTATCGCTCTATGGATAGCGAAATTCCTGCTTTACCGGATAAGCAGAATGAGAGAAAGACTTTTTGCGGCGAGAAAAATAGAAAAGAACACCCCCGAAGAAAAGAAATTTAATGCGGCGACTGCGGCTTACGGTATCTCATTAAACTACGTCGCCTCCATTGTTTGTGCGATAGTTATTGTACGGATATGGATGGGAACCTTCCGGGATGCAGTGGATTCTCCCGCCGCGCCCTATCTTATTCAGAAGATTTTTGCACAGGTAGGCATAATTTTCAGGAGCATTGGCAATGGCCTGTTGTACCGTTTCGTAATGCAGGAGGGAAGGTACACAACGCCGCTGAGAATTATCTTTGCAATACTCGTATTGGTTGCGTTTTTCTTCCTTGCGCGTTATATAAAAAAATTGATGGAAGAAAGGGTGTTTTCCAGGCTGGGAATGGAACGAGGGCTTAAGCATTCGTTCTCCAACCTTATCCGATATTTTATCGTAGCCATCGCCGTGCTTATCGGGTTCAATCTGGCGGGAATACCTTTACGCAGCCTTGCCTTCTTTGCCGGCGCATTTGGCATCGGGATCGGATTCGGCATGCAAAACATCATAAGTAATTTTGTCAGCGGTATCATACTTTTACTTGAACGACCAATGCGTGTGGGCGACGTGGTAATCCTTGACGACGGGACATTAGGCACTATTGAAAAAATCAGCACCCGAAGCACCACAATGATCACCCCGGACAATTTTGTTTTAACCATACCCAACTCAAAGTTCGTTGAAGGCAGGGTGACAAATTGGTCATTGCCTGATTCCGTGATGCGGGGCAGTGTTCAGGTGGGGGTTGCTTATGGGTCTGATGTCGCCCTCGTAAAAAAATGCCTCTTAGAAATTGCCGCACAAAATCAGAATGTAAAGAAATTCCCTGAACCTTATGTACGGTTTGATGATTTTGGCGATAGCTCGCTTGTCTTTAAATTATTCTATTGGGCGGATGACCCCGGAAAACGATGGTTTGCCATGAGCGAGATGCGTTTTAGCATCGATGAAGTATTTCGCAAAAATAAAATAGAAATTGCATTTCCCCAAAGAGATATTCATATTCGTTCCTATGTGCCATTCCCCGGCAGCAACACGGTGCATGAAAACAACAAACGGGAAGAAACACAGGAAAAACCGCAGAATACCTGATGGAATGCTAAGGAATTTCAATGCGTAGAGGCGAAGCATCTGCTATAAACGGTTACGACTCGTTCCTCATCCGATATCTAAGTCCACTAAGTTCCCGGCGCGGCCTCTGGCCGCAACCAAATTCGAAATACAAAACAAATTCAAATGATAAAAAACCCAATGCTACAAACTTTACGTAAGCCCCATCTAATCCATTCTTTACAGTTCTGCATTTTGAAAAACCAGCATTAAAAACAAAAGGTTGATGGATAGTCGTCTGTCGTGCGATGCGGTTCGTCGCAATACAAATGACAATTTCCAGTTTCAAAAGGCTAAACTGTTGTATATTTTCTGATGTTCAATTTAACTACAAGAATAAAAATATTTGAAATCTTACTCATTTTTGGTTTAATGCTACCGCAGATTGAAAAAGCATTTTCCTGTCATCTCTACTTTACACCTCTCTTCTCACATCACACCATTCGGAAGTAGGCGGAGAATTTGAAAGAATCAAATATGAATCGTAATTTTGAAAAAAACGAATGTGGAAACATTATCGCGGCGTTTCTGTTTTTCATCTTTCTTCTTGCAGGCATTTCCGGGACACTTTTTGCTGCCGGTACGGAAACGGCACATCAGTGGGAAACGCCTCAAAAACCGGTTTCTCAAACATCCAACGGTGGTATTGATACTTCGGTATTAGATATGCATTCCTCTGAAGTTCTCTGGCTTGAAAGCGAAGGGGTAGCCATTGCCACGAGACATGAAACACCCGTGAGCAAGGCGCCGGGAATTGTTACCGTAATAACGGCTGAAGAAATCAAACACCTGGGCTACCGCACCTTTGCGGAAATCTTAAGGACCGTGCCTGGATTTGAAATCCTTAAGTTGCCTGATTTTGGCGACGTGGTGCCGGCTGTGCGTGGCCTTGAGGCCGCAAACAAGGTAAGGCTGATGCTTGATGGACACTTTGTAAACAGTCCCCTGAAGGGGAGTTCCTTTAACGCTTTTGATGACTTCCCGGTGCAAAATATAAAGAAGATAGAAATTATTCGAGGGCCTGGATCCGCAGTGTACGGAGAAAATGCATTCCTGGCCGTCATCAATATCATCACTAAGGATGCAGGCGATATCGACGGCGCCAGAATAAGCAGCGGCTACGGGAGTTTTAACACATACGAGGAGAATGTTATATTCGGCAAGAAATACGGGAAGGTTGACATCTCCGGCATGCTTCATTACCGGTCAACGGATGGTTTTAGCGGTACGTTAGAGAGAGACGTGCAGACAACGCTCGATGAAGTTTTTGGCACTTCGGCATCAAATACGCCTGGAAATGTGCATGATAAACGGCAGGAATTCGCAATGAATCTCAAAGTTGAGTACGATAACCTGTGGTTTCATGGATGGTATAACAATAAAAACAGGGAAACCTTTGTCGGTCCCCAATACGTGTTGAGCAATGATTCCGATATAGAAAACAATTATGTTTTCGGCGAAATAGGATACAAAAAGATTTTTGACGGGGGACTTACCATAAAGCCAAGAATTTATTATGACCAATTCGATATCAGGCCTGAAATTGAAGCATACCCGGAAGGCTCGGTACTCGCCTTTGACACAAACAAGGACGGCGTCTACGACACCACGGTATCATTTCCTGATGGTTTTATTGGCATTGGCAGTGAGATTGAAAGGATAGCAGGGGCGGAAGTGCCCTTTGATTATGAGTTATTTGATAAAAACATCCTCACCGTAGGACTGGAATATCGTTGGGTGAATCAGGGAAACGTCCGCTATCAAAGCAACTTTAATCCTGCAACCTACGAAGTCTTTGACGCAGTACAAAATCTTTCAGATACCTACCCGTATCTGAAAGAGGCGACCCGCCGGATATTGTCCGTATATTTACAGGATACCTGGGACTTGACAGACACCCTGAACTTAACGCTGGGGGTGCGCCATGACCAGTACAGCGATTTTGGCGGGGCAACCAGTCCACGCACCGGCCTGACCTGGGCGTTTATGAAAAACGCCTCGCTGAAACTCCTGTACGGAGAGGCATTCCGCGCGCCGGATTTTATGGAAATGTACATCCAAAACAATCCGGCACTTCAGGGAAACGAAGACCTCGACCCTGAAATTATCAAGACCTATGAAGCGGGATTGAGTTATAGATTTAACAAATATGTTACGGGCGGTTTAAATTATTTTTACAACGATATACAGGACTTTATCGTCAAGCGGCCGTTAACTCCCGGCAGCACCACCTTACGTTACGAAAATTATGGAGACGGGCACGTGCATGGAGTCGAAATGGAAACGAATGTGGATATTGGCGGAGGCAACTACCTGTTTATGAATTATTCGTTTCAGGATCCTAATGATGACAACGGCAACGATTTGCCATACGTCGCCCGGCACAAGGGCAACTTTGGGGTAAACGTGCGTTACTGGAAATATATAAACACCAACGTAAACACATTTGTCAGTGGAAGGCGGTCGAGGGAGGCTGATGACGCAAGGGATGACATGCCTTCATATGCATTGCTGAATCTTTCCGTAATTGGCAAGGAATTTTTCAGGACGATGGAAATACAGGGCACGGTGTTTAACCTGCTCGACAAGGATTACAATGACCCGGGGACTGCATCCATGTCAAGCGACCTTCCCCGTCCCGGGAGGTCGTTTTTTATTGGATTAAGTTATCAATTTTAGCTCCAGGGAACCGGATGGGTATGCATACACAGGGACAGGAATTGGTTCACGCCGCATCGCACCTTTCAATCGCCTTTATTGGCAACATTTCAAAGCAGATAGCACCCGTTTTCGTTTTTTTTCTGGCATTGTTTGCTGCCGTAATGTTAGGGGCTATTCCAAATGCAAATGGGAGCGGATACCGCGCCGTTATCGTGAAAAGCCTGGATATTCCGGCATATAATGACGTTGCCAAAGGTTTTAAAAAGCAGTGCCGTCATTACGGTATATCTCTCATGGCAACGTACGATTTAAAAGGAGACATTGAAGAAGGAAAACGGGACATCCAAATTATACAGGAACTCAAACCTGAGCCGGATATCATCATCACCATAGGAGTCCTTGCAACAACGCTCGCAAGAAAACACATCAGCAATATACCCCTGCTGTTTTGCGCCGTTATTAATCATGAACTGCTGGATTTGAGCGGCGAAAATATCTACGGCATCTCTTCCAGCGTGCCTTTCGAAGAACAATTTGCTGTAGTGAATAAGATGTTTCAGTCGCAAAAAACGATCGGGATAATATATGACCCGGCAAAAACCGAAAAGATTGTGTCAGAACTAACGTCTTTAGACGGCAGGCACGGCTACAAGTTTATTACCAGAAAGGTTACTTCCGGAAATGCCATCAAACCCGCGCTTGACGATTTCCGTAAGAAAATTGACGTTTTGTGGGTAGTGCCGGACGATACCGTGATTTCAAAGGAGTCAATCGGCATATTTCAGGATGCGGTAACGGAAAACCGCCTGCCCATATTTTGTACTTCGAGTGCGCTTGTCAGGACCGGTGCGCTGGTCTCTATCTCCCCGGATTATTATTCGATGGGTGAACAGGCGGCAAAAATGGCGCAGGAGTTATTGCATGACCCCTCACAAAATTCGCCGCGCTGTATGAAACCGGAAAAATTGACAATCACGATCAATGCCAGGACAGCGGAAATGCTGAAAATAGATATATCGCAGTTTTTTTCATTACCCGACGTGGTGATATACAAGTAATCTAAAAATGAGTAACACTTTGGTTTTTAAAAAAAGCGTATTACCGATAAGCTCCGTAGTAGCAACCTGTTTGTAGATAGGATATCATAACAGATCGTAGAGACAGGTTTGAAACCTGTCTCTATAATCAGGAGCGGCCTGTCTTCCTGTCAATCATATACAGGCCGCTCCTGCGGAGCTATTTACCTGTTGAATTTTATTGTGCTACAAACAGACCGCCTCTAAAGGGGCTACATTGTTTTTTATGTCCCCTTGGATTTTTCAAATAACTAAGGTGCTATGAATTATTTGATCAAAAACAACCCCCCCCCTTTTTTCCCCTTTATTAAGGGGGACTTTTGCGGCCGTTTGCTTAACTTAATGACATTGGTTTGCAACCTGAACCCGCCGGGAATGTTTGCCGCACGGTATAGGGGCGAAGTATTTGCTATAACTGGTATAATGCGTTCATGCCCAAACACGCAAATGCTTCGCCCCTACGGTTTCAAAATATTAAAGTGTTACTGATTTTTCAAAAAACTAAATTGTTACAAAAATGAGCATTCGGATAAAACTCATCTTATTTATAAGCGGAATCATCATTATCATTGATGCCCTCAGTTGCATGTCATTCTTTTTTTTACTCAAAAAAGAGATACCGCGTGGAACTGAGGTATTTTGGAGAGACACTGGTTAATTTGTTTAGCAGGGATAATGAAATACGATATGCCCTGGAATATGAACAGCCATTGCTCTTTGCGTCACCGGTAAGAAGGATAAAGGAATTTGACAGGGAAAACGTCGTGTGCTACATCAGCATTTCAAATGACAGGGAAAAGCTCTTTGAAGACAAAGCGACGTGGCTGGATATTGAAACAAACGAAATCCCCGGGAGGAACCATCAGGACGATACCTCTGATACAGACTACAGGGTAATCACCGTATCCGGGAAAAGATTCTATGAATATTTTACCCCTATCCGCGAAAGGCAGGTATTTTCAGGCGAGGGCCTTGCGGAGCAGATACTAAGCGAAGAATCGGTCAACAGGAAAAATATGCCGAAAGGGTTCGTGCAGGTGCTGTTATCCACCCACAGGTTAGATGAAAAAATACGCAGTGTTATCATATACAGCATTATGCCGGTAGGTATCGGCATTGTTTTTGGAGGTCTCGGCATTATGCTGCTTTTGACAAAATATATCGTGTCTCCTTTGCAGCATCTGACGAATGTTACCCTGGAGATAGCCGGAGGAAATCTTGACCGTAAGGTACACGCTTCCCATAATGATGAAATAGGGCAATTGTGCGATAATTTCAATCAGATGACTGATGCACTGAGAAACTCACACAACCATCTAACCGCCGAAATCGCCGATCATAAACGGGCAAAGGAACAGCTTCTGAAATTGTCCCAGGCCGTGGAACAGAGTTTCACGGCAATTGTCATTACCGATGTTGCCTGCGCTATAGAGCATGTTAATCCCAAGTTTACGGAGGTCACAGGCTATGCACGGGAAGAAGCCCTGGGGAATAAATTATTTGACCTGCTCTTATTCAATATGTCCGACGAAAGACACGAAAATATTATTACAATGGTGCTTTCCGGTGAAATATGGCGAAAGGAATTGGTTAATAGCAGAAAAGATGGTGAACAATTTTTTGCACAGGTAACCATTTCTGCAGTGCGGGGCGATGACGGATACATTATAAACTTTATCGGAGTCATAGAGGATATTACCGAAAGAAAGAAGTTTGAGGAGATGCTGGTCGTCATGGCGGAACACGACCCCCTTACCAACCTCTTTAATCGGCGCCGGTTTCAGGTGGAACTGGAATATTGGCTTGGATACAGCAAACGATACAACACGGGTGGGGCGTTGTTGTTTCTTGATATTGATAATTTTAAATATATTAATGATACGCTTGGCCATAAGGTGGGCGATGAAATACTGGTCGAGTTTGCAATACTCTTAAAAGAACGTGTACGCCCGAACGACATAATTGCCAGGCTTGGCGGCGATGAATTTGCCGTTATTTTGCCCAATACAAACGTTGATCACGCCCGGTCTTTTGCAGAACAAATAACACAGTCAGCGCAGAAACATTTCCGGGTGTTGAATGAACGCGGACATAATATTACAACAAGCCTGGGGATAGCGCTTTTCCCCGATCACAGCCTTGAAGCTGATGCGCTCCTTGCCTGCGCGGATATGGCCATGTATGGCGCAAAAGAGGCGGGCAAGAACCAGTGCTGCATATTTTCCCTTGAACAGAAACAGAATATCGAATCCAGGTTTTTGTGGGACAAGCGAATTCGTAGTGCTTTGGGAAAAGATGATTTTGAAATATACCTACAACCTATAGTAGATTTGCGGAGTAACGCTGTATTCGGCTACGAAGCATTGTTGCGAATGGTCGGCGAGAATGGAGAATTGATACCACCTGCCGAATTTCTCCCCTATGCCGAGAGACACGGCTCCATTCTTGATATTGATCGCTGGGTAGTGCGCAACGCCTTCCGGCTTTTTGTCAGATATAATATGCAGGAGAAAAAAGCAGTGCTCGAAATCAACCTCTCCGGTAAGGCAATTACCGATTCGGGAATGCTTTCTTTTATTAAAGAGGAGTTGTCCGCATCGCAGGCGGATGCGAGATACATAACATTTGAGGTTACGGAAAGCGCCGTCGTGGAAAATATAGAGTACGCCCGGTACTTTATGAATGACCTTTGCAACCAGGGTTTCCGGTTTGCGCTTGATGATTTTGGAATCGGATTTTGTTCGTTTACTTACCTCAAGCATCTTCCGGTAGATTTTCTGAAGATTGACGGAGGTTTTATTCGCAACCTGCCAGACAATCCGACAGATCAATGTTTTGTAAAGGCAATTGCTGATATCGGAAACGGACTGGAGAAAAAAATTATAGCTGAATTTGTAGAAAACAAACAGACCATTTCCTTGCTTAAGGAGATTGGAGTTGTCTACGGGCAGGGACACTTTTTCAGCAAGGCACTTTCCGCCTCTGAAATTTTTAAAACCTCCTCCTAACCCACACACTGGGGGGGGAAATGTTAAACTGGTACATTTGGGAGCTCGTAGAGACATGACATGCCATGTCTCTACGGGCTGCAACCAAATTCGAAATACGAATATCGAAATACGAAACAAATTCAAATGACCAAAAACCCAATGCTCCAAACTTCCGGTGTTGTTTCATTGGGATTTTGTATTTTGGAATTTGTCTCGTATTTCGTGCTTCGTGTTTAGTATTTTTTATCCACAATCATGGTATTGTTATTATGGAAAATTCGCAAAAACAGCCAAATAAATCTTCACCTGTAAAAAAACAACTTATTATTATCTTTTTTCTTACAACGGCTTTATTTGCCGGAATTGCAATAAAGGCAGGAAGAGATTACCATTGGTGGTTGCCGGAAACGGAAATCGTAAGCGTTCTTACCCCCGAAGACATAAAAACAAAAATCGATATTAATGAGTCCCCCTGGTATGAATTGTTATTATTGCCAAAAGTAGGAGAGGCAAAGGCAAAAGCAATTGTTGCCTATCGCGAAAAATATGGCAGATTTGAAAGCCTGGATGAATTGAGCCGCATCGACGGCATAGGAAAGAAGATAATAGCGTTATTAAAAGATTGCGCGATAGCAGGTACCGGCAGTGCGCATGTATCAGACAATCATGAATGAAATAACAACTAACGAAAATAGCCGTAAAGGAACCGGAATATCTGTTTTCAGACTAAACGATAGGAAAGTATGTGTTTATGTATGATTTTGAATTAATCTCCCCCTTCGAACCCGAAGGCGACCAGCCGGAGGCAATCCGCAAACTGGTGGAAAATTACAGGAAAAACGTCACATTTCAAACATTGCTTGGTGTTACAGGATCGGGCAAGACATTTACTATGGCAAATGTCATTGCTGCATTAGGAAAACCGACACTGGTTATGACTCACAATAAAACCCTTGCAGCGCAGCTTTACAGCGAATTTAAAGATTTTTTCCCTAAGAATGCGGTGGGGTACTTCGTGAGTTATTACGATTATTATCAACCCGAGGCATATATTCCGCAGCGTGATATTTATATTGAAAAAGAGGCAACGATTAACCAGGAAATTGACCGGTTACGATTGGCGGCGACCAGTGTCCTTATGTCGCGCAAAGACGTAATTATTGTCGCAAGCGTTTCCTGTATATATGGTCTTGGATCCCCGGCAGAATATCAGGAAATGTATCTGCATCTCAGCAAGGGCGATGAAGTAGAACGGGACACTGTTTTGAAAAAACTTATCAGTATTCAATACGAACGGAATGACAGCCATTTTAGACGCGGAACATTCCGGGTACGGGGGGATGTTATCGAAGTGTTTCCCGCCTACGAAGAGTTTGCGTACCGGGTGGAATTGTTCGGGGATGAGGTGGATAAGATTTCCATGATAGACCCTTTAACTGGCAATACATTGCAAAAAATAAAAGAGGTTTCTGTTTATCCTGCAAAGCATTTTGTCATGCCGGAAGAGAAAATAGAACGTGTTGTCCAATCAATTACCGCTGAATTAAATGACCGCCTTAAGGACCTTCGTTCCCGTGATAAGTTGTTGGAGGCGCAGCGTCTGGAAGCGCGGACGCGGTATGATATTGAAATGCTTCTGGAAATAGGGTATTGCCATGGCATTGAAAATTATTCAAGGCACATAAGCGGACGAGCGCCGGGAGAGCCGCCTTATACGCTGTTTGATTATTTCCCGAAAGATTTTTTCCTCATCGTTGACGAGTCCCATGTTTCAACGCCTCAAATTGCCGGCATGTATCATGGGGACAGGGCGCGTAAAGAAACGCTGGTTGAATATGGCTTCCGGTTGCCATCCGCCCTTGATAACCGTCCGCTGAGGTTTGATGAGTGGGAATCAAGGATTAAGCAGATACTTTTTGTTTCAGCAACCCCCGGCCCTTACGAACTGAAAAAATCTCAAAACAATATCGTGGAACAGATTATTCGCCCTACCGGCCTTGTGGATCCGATAATTTACGTAAAACCTGCAAAAACACAGGTCAATGATTTGATAACGGAAATTAAAAAAAGAACTTTGAGAAAAGAACGGACGCTTGTCACCACATTGACAAAACGGCTGGCGGAGGACTTAAGCGGGTATTTAAAGGAAGAGGGGATTAAGTGTATGTATCTGCACTCCGAGATTAATGCCATAGAAAGAGTCACTATTCTCAGGGAGTTGAGAATGGGGACGTTTGATGTATTAATTGGCGTCAATTTGTTACGGGAAGGATTAGACTTACCCGAGGTTTCTTTGGTGGCTATTCTTGATGCGGACAAGGAAGGTTTTCTCCGTTCGGAAACCTCCCTTATACAAACCATTGGCAGGACAGCCCGGAATGTCAACGCTGAGGTGATATTGTATGGGGATGAAATAACAAAATCCATGCGGCGGGCAATTGACGAAACCAACCGTCGCCGGGCAATTCAAAGCGCATATAATAAGGAACATAACATTACTCCCGCTACAATACAAAAGGAAATCAAAAAGGGGATAGAGTCCGATATTTCTTCGCATAAGATAGTCTATGAAGCCGTTGCGGAAAGCGAAGAAGAATACATTACCCAGGAGTACCTTAACGAATTGGAAGCCGAAATGCTGAAAGCCGCCGAGGAATTGGCGTTTGAGAGGGCGGCGGAATTAAGAGACAAGATACAACAGCTTAAAAAAAGTGTGTAGTAAAGATCAAACGGCATTTTATCGTAATTTGATAACGTAGGGGCAAAGCATTTGCCGGTTTAGGCATGAGCGCATGTCTGCCGGTTATCGCAAATGCTTCGCCCCTACATTTTGTTTCCAGACGTAAGCCAGTGGCTTTAGTCTGATTGAGTATATATGCTTTAAAATCCCAATCTCTTATCCAGTTTTAAAGGATGAAATTGTTTTCCCTGTGCGTGAAATGTCCGTAATGATCTTTTCAATATTTCCACACGGTAAGGCATAGGCGATAAATATTTCATCCGCCAGTTCTGCCATTAAGTGGTTCCTCTGGTTGGCCGTTTCTCTGGTAACTCGTTTAACCTTTTCATCAAATGGTGTAGCGATCAACAGTCTGTTTTTATCCAGGGCATCCTTTAATTCGGGCTCTAGTCTCTTTTTAAGACCTCTTGCCAGTGCAAGGATGATGGGCTGTGCGCCTTTGAGCAGGTAATGCAACACATCTTTCTCTATTTTGGAATGAAAACCTGATATGACACAAACGCCTTTTTCCCTTTGTGCAATTGCCCAGTCATACGATTTGAGGATGATATCAGCCGGGCATTTGCGGGAACATAAGAAGGCGATTTTGTGGTCTTTAAGTATCTGCTTATTCCCCATATAATTTATATTGTTTTGTGATAGGGGCGAAGCATTTTCCATGACAATGCCCGGAAGCGGTTTAATGGGCAAGGAAAATGCTTTGCCCCTACAGGCATCGTTTTGATTATTATTTGTTGTCGCCATTATTATGTCCCCTGCGGTATTTGATGTCGTAGTTCCGTAAGTATTACCCCATTGATTCTTAATGCAGAGAGCAGGTTAGTATTTTGTTCTTCTTTTGGGATGCAGTTATTTCTTTTTCAATTCTTAATCGGGATAGGCAATTCTTTTTGCTGATTTGGCAAGCACTCGCGATATCTTTTTAGTAATTTCGCCCTTTATCAAGGCGTGGGCATAGTTGGCGGGTTGCGGGTCATGCACACATTCTAGCCCCAATTCTCTTGGTTGTTGTGCTTTTAGATAATACAACCTAAATCTGTGTATATCTTGAATACTATCCTCGTAGGAGGTTAATCTTTCAACGTTTACAGAAAGGCCATACTCTCCTTTTTTTAATTGAAATGCACATGAGGTAAGCGTGCCATCATCCCTTACATAATTAGGATCAATAAAGGGAACTCTTCTCAGCAGATTATCATTATCCAGTATGGCTTCCATTAAAACAGTTCAAGTATTTGAGGCAATAAATGATCAAGCGCACCCTCTGAAATACAGGCATCGCCCTCATAAATCAAAACCTCATTTGAATTATCGGCATTGAAATATACTTCAGCCTCGTAATTTCCTTTTCTAAGCTCTACCACAATTTCCCCATTAGGTCCTGGAGCAACAAAGTAAACCGGAATTCCATGCGCATCAATGACTCTTATAAATGATAATGCATTAACAATGGCGCTTTCTGAAGGTTTTTCAGCTCCATAACTATCCCAATTATCTGCAAAATTTCTAAAACCTAAAATTTTTGAGGTAGCCTTCATGGCTGCATTACTTAATGAAGGCGTTTGTGGATAAATGTCTATAACAATGCTCGTATTCCATTCCTGTTGTTCGGTTTCGAATGCTTCTGAAAGATAAATAGAAGAGCTTGCGCAACGTTTTCTATATGGAGACGCTTCTTGTAAAGCTGTCATAAAACTTCCCCCTTGTCATTTCTTTAAATAACGGTGAAATAATCTCGTGTGCATGTGTGCACCATTTCGTCATTTCATTTCTAGTAAACCTGCCTTTTTTGACAATTGCTGTTTGCCAAACCAGTGTGGGATCATGGGTTTTTTTATCACTGCCTGTTGTTACGTTAATGTGCAAAGCAGACCCATCTTTTAACCCGAATGTTTGATTCAGGTTCAGACCTTCCATCGGACCGAGTGTGTCAAAATGGTTATGCAGTTCTATTTTCAGTGAATCATGTATAAAGGGTAATAAATTATCTTTGACGGTTACTTGATAATCTTTCAATTTTACAGCATCAATGTAGCGTAGGCTGCAAAAATTCAGGTTTATTTTTTGATTATATGCCTCAAATAGCTTATTGGTAGATTCTAAAATCAGTGGGAAAAAGGTATCCTTCCAACAATACTTTTTGTCGGTATCATTTACTGTAAAAATCCCGGGACCCAATTGCAGTACGGGCCAAATATCTTCACCTTTCCAAAACTGATAGATAACGGAATAGTTTAGTAAATCTGTTGGAAAATCATCGGGAATTTTACGTACTATGTGAGGAAAATCATTTTTTAGCAAGGTGGCCAATGTTCCTAAAGCAATAGCAAAACCCTCATCAAATTCCCGATTGCTGTCCGGATTTATATTTAAATCCCAGCGAATTTCAAATATCACTTCTTGTAAGGGTGCGTTAGGGAGTTTTTCGATATGTTCGTTATTCGATATCATATTTTATTAATAATACGATTTATTTGTTAATATAGGAATAGGGCTATTCCTATAGATTTATTGATCTTATACATTGTTTAACCTGAAATCAAGGATTGAGTATTGAAGAGAAATTAAAAAAACACAAAAGCAAAAATCAATTATTACGAAAAATTTGATGGAATATTCCAATGAAATAAAACTTATTCTTTGTCTTCGTCTTCGTCTTCGTCTTCAAGTTCTTTGCCCATGCGGTATTAATATCATAGTTGATACCTTGTCCTGAGCCAAGCCGAAGGAATGAAGTCTAATTCCTCATCGGTGAAACCGTAGTGGCGAGCTAAACCGCAAACAAGCTGTTATTTAATGGAATGCGCCAATTCAATTTTAGAAAATGCTTTCATTAACATTCCTTCTATGTTTACAATGAACAATCCCATGGCAAAAGAAGTCCGTTGGGCTTTGGCACAAGTTTTTTGCAACGTGTTATCTGCCGGTGCAAACACATTTTCTAATAGAAGGACAAATTTATAATCTTCCGACCACATATCGTCTTCTAGTTTTCCCTCCTAAAATTATCCTCAATCTCATTTAGTCTTTCCCGGCACTGATTTATCATGTGTAAAACACATTTAGTACAGTAGAAAGAATCCTTGTACATACCATCTTTGACCTTAAGAACGAGTTGACCCTTCTGGATAGAATGGGCATCATCGTGATAGCATTTTCGCTTTCTGCCAGCGACATCAACCGAATGAGTCTTAAGCATGCTTTTGTATTTTGCCATTTCAGTTACCTTCCATTTTTTTTCTAATTTCAGACACCAGTTTATCAATAATTTCATCCATGTTGTCATGAGCATTTTTGAGTTGGTTTTCCGTGAGTAAATCTCGTTCCCGTGAGCAAACATGCAAGTATTCAAGGACTGCTCTATTAATTAAAATTATTGCCGCCGGAAGATTAGCAGATGCAGTTGTTGATGGAAAATGCTTTGGGAGGTCTAATCCACCAATCTTCAACTGAAGTTCATTTAATAGTTGCTTTGCTGCAGAACGTACTCTCTCATCAAGACGCCGCCTTGCTGCCTTTCTCGCTTCTTGTGGGGACACCTGAAGTTTACTGAGAGTTCCTCTTTTTTGTGCTTGTAAGTATGATTGCATGAGCTTAGTCTCTAATTCCTCACGAGACAAACCAAAAACTTCAAAATCAATCCCTCGCATTTGCATTGTCTGAATTAAGTCCTCGACAGCTATTCTGGTGTCTTCTGGTACAAAATGATCCTGAACAAAATGTACGATGGCCTCTTCAATTACCTCCATTTCAGGTCTGAAGCGTTTGCGACTTGGAGCAGGGTCTTTTTCACTGCTTTTATGAAGAATGAACTCATGCTTACCAAATGCAAGTTCTGCAAAGAATGCCTCATCATCTTGGTCAAATTCCTTTAACTCATTCCACCACCGGTCAACATTGAGGCCAACATGAGAAACAACAAAACCACGATTAGCTGGATGACCAGGAGCGTTTTGTTTAATAACACGCATTACACGACCCACGAATTGAACGTATGGCATCAAATGCCTGTAAGGCCTGAATATCGCAGCTACGCTTAAGTTTGGATAATCTGCACCTTCACCAAGCATTTGGACTTGTACTATTGCATCAATACTTTTTGTTTGTAGCTTATTTCTAACCTTATATTGTTCTTCTTCTGGCAGATTACTGTGTATAATTTCTGTTCGAATGTTCCTCTCGGTGTATAAAGCCCTAATTGAATTTGCATGGTCAATTGAGCATGCAACGGCTATTATTTGGTGCACTTCCCCACTTTCTTTCAATTCTTGCAGGCTTTGGATGGAAGCATCAACAATGCTTTCGTTACATTCACGAGACAGTGCTACGCCTTTACTAAACCAATCTTTTTCCCGTAACATCAGGACGTCGTTTAGCCCAACTTTTCGGTTCTCGCCTTTGTAGGTAAAATAGATTTCTTGAGGCTCTAGCATACGAGAGGCAATGTCCTTGATGTACCCATCTCTTATCGCTTTCGCGATAGGAAAACGGTAGATTCTTTCTCCCTCAACCTTCTTCCCATCGGCTCTGAGTGGTGTTGCTGTGAAACTGACCTTCTTTGCATCGGGAAACTTGTTTAGCACTTCTTGCCAAGTCGGGGCAACATTATGGTGTGCCTCATCGATAAGTATCATATCAAAGAAATCTGGCGCAAGCATTTTAATCCATTTCTTTGAACTTTTGGTTGTAAGCTGCTGAATGTTAGTAACTACGATATCAGCACCATCGCAGTCGTGTATGCTAGCCTCGCTGTCGAGGTAGGCACAGGTAGGGCCATACCCGTTTGAGAGAACACCAAATCTCCGAAGAAAACTGCCACCGCAACTATAATCAAAATTGTCGTGTAGATTTCTTCTAATTTCAAGATTCGGCGCTATTGCCAAAACGCGCCCAGAACTTACGTGAAAGGGTAGCAAAGACATTGCCCCCGTTTTACCACACCCAACTGGAAGTTGAATTATCGCATGGTCGGAATAAGATTCGAAGTACCTCTTCGCAGCATAATATGCTTCTTTCTGCGGTACCCTAAGCCTATCGTTCTTCTCAATATTCGGTGCTAGCGTTTGAAAAGGGTTGGCTCTCAATGTTACTGCAGGAATTCGTGTTAGCTCTTTCTCAATCCATTGTTTGGTATCAGGTAAAGTGGAGAGTGATAATGCATGCCTAAATACCTTTACTGCTTCAGAATAACGGCGGGAATCACAGAGACAACTAGCCTGGCTAATGAAATTGATAACTGCATTTTCCACTTCACCTTTAGTCAAATATGCTCTGGCTATGATAGCCTCAAATACCGCAACTTCAGAACCTAGGTGGAAGATATCGCGATTATTTTTACTGAGCTTTGCATACTCAAGGGCAAGGAGTTTAGCATTTTTTTCTTTCTTGAGTTCATTTAGGTCCATTGTCACTCCTCACTTCTCTGGTAATACCATAGCCTTGCCTTTGAATCTTTGTATATGGCCACACAGACATACCCTGGTCTGCGAAATGGATTCTCAAGTAACTGCACAGATTTTTTTGCGCATATTTCTTCAATGTCGCCGTTCTGCTGACCACTTACTTCAATCATTTCTTCTCTTTCTCCGATCCAATAGTCGGCTTTTTCTCCTCGACGAGTTACCTCCGTGATTTCTCGATTGACGTTCAAATGCAAGAGTATACAACTGAGGCCAAGAGTCGCGAACTCAGTGATAACTGGTTCTTGGTAGGTGTTAATGCATTTATTATAGTCATCTCTAAGTCCTGACCAATTTAAATTAACATCCGTCTCAGTAGCCTCTAAGGCTGATGACCGGTAACTATTTCGCAAAGTTTTATGCCCATCTGTATAACGTTCTGTTCCTAAGAGTCTTCTGACTAAAGGAGAACGAAAATCCTCTGCACGAATTCTCGGATGATGATTGTGCAGTTCGTTCACATTAACTACGTTGTTATTGTCAGGGTCTAAAACATTTCGTCGATTCATTTACGCTCCCTTGAAGTTATCTTGAAATTTAATACGGTCTTTATTTGCAATAAATGATACATGGTCGTTTATATCTATACTCAACGTTTTCATATCTTCGCTCACACGAACAAATAACTCGTTTGTATCCGAAATACTTCGCTTTTCGTCCACTTTTTGGATGATATCCGAAGTATTTCTAACATTTACAAACTGGTTGAAGACTAAAGGCTCTTGCCTTGACAATTTATGGCACTTTTAATTTCCTCCTTTCTTCCTCTCTTCCTCGCTCATAACCTCATGCTGAACTTGATTCAGTATCCGTTTGTGAACGCAATTTCTGGTAAACCACTTGCTTTGTCTGAAACAGAGTTTAGAAACCCCTATGCAATCTCAATCCTCTACGTCCAGTTCTTTGCCCATACGGTATTTAATGTCGTAGTTGATGATGAAGTCTAATTCCTCATCGGTGAAACCGTAATGTTGGGCTAATACTTTGTCTATTTCGTCTATGATGGGTTTTGAGAGCCTTGGATAAAATTCTTGATAAGTAATGCTTCCTGTTTTTGCTGAGACCTTTTCCTTGAATTGACTATTATTTTTGTAGTCAACCATTAATTCATCACAAAGCTTCGAAAGCATTTTTAAATTCTCTGGTTTTAAATCAGCAACTGAAAATGGAAATTCTTTTAAGTCGCTTGGATTCAAATCTCTACAATTAGTTGTAAGAATAAAGTACCAATAAAATAGACTACTACTCAATATTGAAATAATTGCCTTTTTATTAGACTCTGACTTAAAAAATAAATAATTTTCTCGACTTGAGATAGCTTTGACTCCATTCAAAATGAAATTAGGGCTAAAATCCGTAAATATTTTCCAATATCTACCGCCACCTATTCGATAGAAAATTTTATGTTGCCCTTCTCTTTGTAAATCAAAAGCTAATATTTTCCCCCTCTTCTTTAATTTTTTTAAAATATCATTCTCAATTTTGTAACCGATTTTAGGAATTACGTAATCTTTAGCCTGCAATGAATTTTCACTATAAATGAGTTTTTCGAACAAAATCGATCTCTCTTCGGACTTCCATTTTATAAAAAAAGTCGTATGGATTGATTCAAAGTTTTTCTTAGGTGAAATAATGAAAATTGTAAGCAAGACTTCTGCTCCAGTAAATAGTTTACTTGGACGTTCGGCAAAGTTGCTCAACCAAACTTCTTTTGAATCAAAAGACAGTTTTTGTATACACTCCATCCGTTGTGTACAAATAACACTTATTGGTACAATAAGGCTAAAATAACCTTTTTCGGAAATTATTCTTCTTGACCTTTCACAAACAAAGCCAAATAAGTTTCCGCATTCCTGAACACTATAATTGTTTAGGGTGTAATCTTTTCTTACTTTTGAATACTCCACATACGGCGGATTGCCAATAACCACACCGAACCCGCCTTTTTCTTGTATGGTTTCATAAAATTCCGCAAACCAGTGGAAGGGTTGATGGCTGGCCTTCCATTTTTCAAGGTCCTTTGGTTTCCCCTCTATATCAATTTTATAGAGCTGCGCGAGATAGATATTTAACGTATCATTTAACTTTCTCAACCGCTCCTCTAAATCCTTCTTTGCGCCGCTCATTGCGGGACTGTCAATTATCACCTGTGAATTTTTAAAATTCTCGTACGCCATTTTTATCATTTCTGCCTGTTCTTTTATCGATTCGATTTCCTTCTTTGAGAAAAGACGGCCTTTTGCCTTTTCCACTTCTTCAAGTCTTGCAAAGCCCACAAGCGTATTGCCTGACCGGATATTGAAGTCAATATCAGGCAGCGGCTCTAATCCCAGATTCGGCTTTTTATAGTCCACGTCCACCGTTGCCACCAGTTTCAGGAATAACCTCAGCTTGGCAATTTCTACCGCCTCATGCATGATGTCAACGCCGTAGATGTTTTTTAAAATGATGTTCTTATAAATGAAATATTGGAGACTGGGGTGTTCGAGTGATTTAACTGCCGCTAAGGTTTCCTGGAAGAATTTGTATTTTGACACACCCTTTTGCCCCTTATCAGGAGTAGAATTTTTGGCATCTGTCATAAATGCCTCCATACGCTGAATGCATGCCTCGTATAACGGTTCAAGGATGTTGATTGCGGCAAAAAGGAAAGCGCCTGAACCGCAGGTGGGGTCAAGTATGGATATGTTTGTTAAGGCTTTATAAAAGTGTCTGATTAATTCAGGATCATCAGTGCTTTCGATTACATCCTGAGCAAATTGCCGGATGTTAAGGTTGTATGTGATAAGGTCGTTTATCTCGTGTATTTCACCGTTTTCAATCTTTTGCGTTGTCTCTGCATAACGTTTCCTTCGTTCAACCACCTCACGCCATATTTCAGTGGGAAGTCCATATTCCGGCGGGGTGGGTTTATTCCATGCTGTGCGTTTGGAAACGTCATTCAGTCCGGCAGCAATTTCAGATGGCAACGGTAATTGTGGTGGTAATGGTAGGGGCGAAGCATTCTCTGGTGTGTGCGATGGTTGTAGAGAATCGTTCCGCTGTTCTGCGGATAAATGTTGTGCGGGTTGTGACAGAGAATGCTTCGCCCCTACGGGAATAACGATGCCGTGTTTTACAGCATCATACAGGTATTTATCAGGTTCTGTTTGCAGGAATCTCCATATTTCGGCATCGGGGTTTAGCGCTTTGGGATAAGTTCTTTTTACCTCATCGAACAGGTAAGGGATTACGCAGTTTTTACTGATGTAGTCCGTAATGTCCTCTTTGGTATAATATGCCCCCATAGATGCCCGGTCGTTGATGTATTTTTCAAATATGTAACCAATTACATCGGGATTTATGTCTTTACCTGTGGCGGTAATGCGTGTATCCAGGTGCCATTCATACTGGTCAAAGAAGCTGAATACCTGCTCAAATGCCTCATCTGCTATCTCAATGTTGTCATAGTTTTGCTCTATGTGGTGAACATCAAACAAGCCGCCGTTGAGATACGGCACAATGCCGATTTCATTGGTGATCTCTGGCGTTCTTTCATACGAACCCAGTCCCTTATGGAAAAGGATGAGCAGGAAGTTTCTATAAAATGAGTAAAACCTATTCTTGCCCCTTTTCTCCTGTGTGGCTTTCAGCCTGTTTTTCAGGTAGTCTTTGTCATTATCTAAAAACCCTTTTTTCTGGATAAAGTAGATGAACATCAGGCGGTTCAGCATCAGGGATGCATACCAATCCTTATCTACATTTTCGCTGATGCCCTTGATGAAATCTAAAAATGAGGTGTGTTCTTTTTTGAACTGGTCGTAAAAACGCTTTGTAACTTTTTCGGCATTGGCGTTGAATTGCTCTTGTATGAGGGATTTAACGTCCACGATGCGGATCTTTTCCTCATCATCTATGGAAAAGAAAAGGCCCTTGAGTTTCTGGAACAATAGTTCCGGTTCCTGATGTATGTAGTAATGCGTCTCCCTTACAGCCAATGGTTTTCCTTGTTCACGGATTACCAGTTGCCAGATTTGGTGTTTTTGAGAAAGATCGCTAAAGATGATGAGGTGTTCAAAATAGAGTTTGGTAATGGCGCTGTCTATTTTTTTTCTGATGTGATAATCGGGCATCTTGCCATGATTACCTGGAAAGCAGGCAAAGATCACAAAGCCTTTTTTTTCTGCCACGGCCTCCAAATTGTACGTTTCGTTTTCAACGACTACAGATTCTTTTTTCCGTACATTGTCCCACCCCAGTTCATTAAAAAGCTCTTTGAATTGATAGTTTTTTATGAGATGTTTAAAACGTGTTTTGTCTATGGAGGTATTCATTTTCTTGATTTATTATAATTGCCGTATCTGGTATAGGGGCGAAGCATTTGCCTGCGTATGGTTTAACTCGTTCAACAGAGTGGAGTCGGCGCGTGTACCGTATTTACATCCTTATCTTCTATGCAGGCAAATGCTTCGCCCCTACGTTTTAGGGTTGTTTTTTAATTAGCCCTAAAGAACAAATAATTTGAGGTTCTTTGTATGTTTTTTCCTCTTCTTTTGTATTACATAATTTATCTTCATCTCTCAGTGATACGACCAGGTTTGCCAGGTCTTCATCAGATATGCCCGCCTTTAACTGCCTGTTTAATGTTTCCCGTGCGAATTCTTTCAGCGGGAATTTATATATATCGTCTATAGCCCTTTTCATTGCATCATTTACAAACAGGGTACCTTTGTATTCCTCATAATGGCGGTTCAATCGCATATATGTTCTATATCGGGCGCTTGATTTTTTGCCTAACTGGCCGCCAATGGTGCTCTCAACTTGTATGATATGCTCTATTCCTTTTTCCACCAGCTTGTGATGATTATCCAATTTAAATAATGGCGTTGTATCAGGATTGCATTCTGCCGCCCTTAGAATAACAAGTTGCGATTGTGTAATAATTTCACCCTTTCTGTCTACCCATATTAAAACATCATTGTCATCTGCCGTTCTTGTGTAAACAACAACCCCGTCATCTATTTTCTCATCTTCGTGTTTCAGTGATTTCGTGGCATAGATTACATGAGGCAAATCAGGGATTGTTTTTTTCAAGGTTGGGTCGGCATCGGTGGCATTTTTCCATATCTGATAAGCATAGGACGCCAAATCAACTTCTGTATCGTCTTCTTCATCGAGTATGCCCTGTTTTTCGTTATAAAAGTCGTGAATTCTAACCGGGTCACCGTCAAAAAATACCTCATCAGAACCAACCACCTCAGCGTTTTCCTTTATTCTCTTTCCAAGCCTGCCTCTTAATTTTATAATTTTTTCTATACCATCCTCAGGTAAAAATGAATAGCAGAGTATTTTGTCTGACTTCTGCCCGATTCGGTCTACCCTTCCTGCCCTTTGAATAAGCCGGATTATAGCCCAGGGCAGATCATAATTGACGATGATATGTCCGTCCTGCAGGTTTTGACCTTCACTTAAGACATCGGTTGTTATTAAAACCCTTATCTCATCGCGGGCATTTGCGATTTCTTTTTTGTTATTGCTTACCGGGCTAAATCTATATGCAAACGTTGTAGGGTCTTCACTATCGCCCGTAACACATTCTATTTGATGTACGTTTCTCTTTTTCAATTCATCATGTAAGTAATATGCGGTATCTGAGAATTGTGTGAATATCAAAAGTTTTCCTTTCGGATATTTATTTGCGCAAAGATCATATAATGCGTTTAATCGCCTGTCATCAGCGGGGTTCCAGTCCTTGCCTATCTTTAATATTTTTAGAATTTCTTTACTGTCATTGATTAATATATTTTTCAATGTATTTTCAAAGAAACCGCTTCTGATCCAGTCAAAACGGTTATGATAGTTGGTTTCATATAATGTATAAATCTTCTTAGCCTGTGCATAGTAACCCTCTTCATCAAGTAAAATCTTCATTGTGCCTTCGTTTGTGCCTGCATTATCGAAGTCAACATCATCCAGAAATTCATCAAGCATATTTGCTTCCTGAGCGCCTATTGGGAGCAGCAGGTTGTTCTCTAATGCATAAACATAAATATAATTACGCAGAATATGGCGGCTTAATGATACCAGAAAAGAATAACCACTGCTTTCTAACCTTTTAAAGAGATTTGTCCTGCAAAAGCCCATGAGCCGCCTGCCTGCATGAGATAGATTATCCTGTATAACTGTTTCTTCTTTTGTTGGTTTAAGGGTGGTCTTTTTATCAAGATAATTACCCAGTCCGTATCTCGGAAGATTTAGACTGTTAATGGTATCTACAACTGTGTCAGAATATAATTTTGCATATTGGTCTTTCGGGTCGTTGTGGTTAAAATCGTATTCAACCTTTTTTCGGTACCCTGTCGGGGAAATAGGAACGACTGCCGTCTGAAAACAGGAGATATTTCCTGCCGTTGACAGGGTCTGTTTCCGCATAATTCTGTTTAATAAAACTTCTTGGCCTTCTTACCATATATAACCGCATCAGTTCCCGCCAATCATCAGCGTAGGAGCTTTTTTCGAATGCGGGTAATGTTGTTGCAGAGTACTGATATTTAGCCATAAATTGAACCCTGCCGCCTATACTTTCGATAAACTTTTCGGGGCTGATACCTAAATCTTTATCTTCCTGAATAAAAAGGCGAAGTTGATTGGATAAATCAAGGTACGTTTTATTATACGGTGTAGCAGAAATCATAATGACTTTGCTCTCGTTAATCTGGATGTATTCCTGAATAGCCCTGTATCGTTTGCCTTCCCTGTTTCTTAAATTATGGCTCTCGTCAATGATGATTAATCGGTATCTTCTTAGTTTTGGCAGAACAGACTGGACTTGTGTAATGGGCAAGACCTTTGCCCGTAATTGGTATGTATGCGCGTAATCCTCCCACATGTTTGTCAGGTTTTTCGGGCAGATTATAAGCGTTTCGAGGAAAAAGTCTTCTTCGAATATCTTTGCCAAAGCCGTTGCTGTAAGGGTTTTCCCAAACCCAACAACATCGCCAATTAAAACGCCGTCTCTTTTGTTCAGGTAATGCGCGGCGATTGAAACAGCCTTTTGCTGGAAGCTATGTAATTTCTCTTGAAGTATCTTTGGGATTTTAAATTCTGTTAACCCCGCACGCGCCTCACGGGATAAGTGGTAGGCAATTTTTAGATAGATGTGAAAAGGCGAAACCAATCTGTCAGCAGCCCAGCTATTATCAATTATCTCTGCTAATTCTCCGGATATATCTATGCACCATCTGTCATTCCATCTGTCTTCAAACCATTTTGTCAGCTTTAATGCTGCATCTTGTTCCAAAACGTCAACATTTAATTCACCCTGATGAAGCAGTCCGGCAAGGGTTAAATTGCTGCTGCCCAGGTAACCGATAATGGGACTTATTTTGTCGTCTCTGAATAATAGGTATAATTTGGCGTGTAATGTGTGTCTTAGAAAAAGTTTAACAAGTACCTTTTTGTCTTTTATCTGTTGAGATAACCTTCTTAAACCAATCTCGTCTTCATCTGTGGGAATGCCAATGGTTAATTGATCTTTAAATTCCTGCGCTAATTTCTTCCTTATGGTGGATGCCGTCTGATTGTCAATAATAGCATGTTCAGCTTTACAGAAATACTCCCGTATGATTTCAAGCGGAGGTTTTTGCATCCCTATGAGCAACCTGCAACAATTCCCCTCATCCCCTTTTAAATTGTCTATATGAACTGCAACCTGTTTCCACCCTCTTAAATTGAAATAACCAACACAAAAGTCGCCCCTGTAAGACACCTCCAGGGTATTGTTTAATCCCTGAACTAAATGGTTTTCGATGTTATCAAATATTTTTGGCAAGGTATTTATATCCCGAATGACAATGAATGATAAAATGATAGGAAATTGCTTTTTCTCTGTGGGGGGATATTAAAACAAAAATGATTAATAAAGCAAGTATTTTATTCTTTGTAAGAGTGTAGTTTTTTGAAAAATTCCAATAATAGCGATGTTTGCCTAATAGTGTAGGAGCGAAGCATTTGCCGTAAATTGTCATAAATGCCTTCATACCCAAACGGGCAAATGCTTCGACCCTACTTTTTCAAAAACTAAAGTGTTACCAATATTCAATTCTACAGAAATAAGGATATGCGGGGTATTCCCGGCAAAGTAATTGAATGGGATGGTTTTACTGTAAAAATCAAATACAATCATATATATTTAATTGACATTTTCAATTCCTGGAAAGTTCTCGAAAATCTACTAAAAAATATTGGATTAGAAAAACCACACCCAGGGCAATCCAGCTGGCCACAAAAAGCTTGGCGGCCAATTTATTCGTTATGCAAAACCTTTTTAATGTCGGGTCACAATGAACGGACTGATTAAATTGCTCATCAAATCCCTATCCCTTACAGTAGTGTTGGTGTTTGTAGGAATTTCCCTATCACATGCTGCTGAGTTGCAGAAACTCACTAATGCCAAATTGATAAATAACCCGGCAAATGATGGCGATAGCTTCTTTGTGGAAGCTGATGGAAAACCTCTCCATATCAGGCTTTATTTTGTTGACTGTCCTGAAACTTCAGCCGGCTCTAAAAGCGATGCGCAGCGAGTAAGGGAACAAATGCGCTATTTCGGATTGCCTGGCGTAGAACGCACTATTCATTTTGGCAATGAAGCAAAAATTTTTGCAGAAAGTATCCTTGCGAAACCTTTTACTATTCATACAGCCTTTGCAAGTGCCTTGGGAAGGTCAGCCAAAGGCCGCATATATGGGTTCATCACTACATCCGATGGAGATGATTTTGCGAGTCTACTCGTTAAAAAGGGTTTTGCCCGCACTTATGGTATAGGCAGAGAAACACCCGATGGAGTATCACGTGCTGAAATGATTGAAAGACTTCGGGATCTTGAGATTTCGGCCATTTTGAAACGTGTTGGTATTTGGTCGGTTTGTGACCCGGATCAGATTGCTGAACTTCGTTCAAAGCAACGTAGTGAAGATCAGGAATTAAAGGAATTACAAGGCCAGGTTAAAAAAGCACTCTCCCCCCAAAGCTTGCTTGACCTAAACACTGCCAGTAAAGAAGAGCTTCAATCTATCAAAGGAATCGGTCCTGTTCTTGCAGAAAGAATTATAGCCGGTCGCCCCTATAGAGCCGTAGATGATTTGCTAAAAGTGAAAGGAATTAGCACTAAAACACTTGAAAAGATTCGTCCTTATGTTGCGGCAGGTAAAGAGTAGAGGAAAAACAGTCCCCAGTCTTCAATCTGCCGACTGTATTAAAAATTTTGCCAAAAAATGCAAAGAAATTACTGATTATGGTATCCATTCAACGGCATTTCCAACGGAAATGATGGTAGAAAAATCTTTTGACTGAGATCTTTTCCCCTCCTCATGAAATACTTGCCCCATATCATAGATTGAATTATCCAATTTAAAAGGAATGGCAAATCCTTTCTCATTAATATCGGCAACCACTATCTTACAAAGAGTTCCGAAGTCTCCAAATTCAAGGTTATAGCGGGGGTCTGTTTTGTCCGGGGATGATAGACGGTACCAGCCATCAGGATCTTTGCTTAATATCCAATTTTGGCAGAGTCCACCATCATAAGATGATGTAAGTATCACGTTATAAGGCTTCTCCAGCCCTATCCAAAAGCGAAATTCATTGATATACCTTGGTACATGTTCGCACCATATAAATATTTCTGCCTGATTATATTTAATAACAGAAGGTGTGGAAAAGCGTATGATTCCTTCTATAGTCCTCCCAAAGATAGAAGAAGGTTCTACTTCGTCATGCAATAAAGGTGTGCCGGTAATGCCACCGTAAGTAATTTCGTTTTTTACAATAAATTTTCCATCCTCCGGTTTTTTGGGAGTAATATATTTTATTTTATATTGACCTTTTATATCTTTGATTGTTTGTTTAAATCTTTCTCGGAATACGGCTATATTTTCAGCATGAACATAAGTACCTCCGGTTTCCAGTGCGATATTTTTTAACACCTCCTCTTCGCTGCCTCTCCCTATTCCCAGTATATAGATGTGAACGTCCCTCTCTTTTGCCAGGGATATAACATTCCCGGGAGTACTAAAACTGCTGTTGTCAAATCCGTCAGATAAAAACACGAGGGTTTTAAAAATATCTGGGTCTGGTTTTTCCGGGAATTGTTTTAATCCTTTTAGCACCGCATCCCAGCAACTCGAAAAATCCCGGTAAATCTTGCCGGAACTAAACTGGCTAACGGCTTCTATGGCGGCATTCTTATACGTCGTAAAATCTTGTAGAATTGCAGGAGGTTCATCGGGTCTATGGAACTCAACCACACCTACCTGATGTGTATCATTAAGACTTTCTATTAAATCTTTAGCGCTTAGTGCCATCCGGGTAATATCCCCGTTCTTTTCATACATTGATGCTGAATAGTCCAGAACTATCATAACCTGTAATTGAAAATCGTCTTGTGTGTAAAGAAGTGCATGGCTCTCCAGATAATCAATCTCCGTTCCGTTTTCCCAAATCCTTATGTTTTTCCGGACAACTTTATTAGGGTCAAATAAAATAGCGTGATTGCTCTGGTCTCTTAATGAGAATATAAATTGTATCGTGTTGGGAATCTGATGGTCTGTTGTTTGATTTAATATCTTTATATTCCGAACAGGCTGTAGGATCTTTATGGGACGGACTTCATCAAATAATGCCGGATTTCCGGCATCTTCTACCCGAATTGCATAATCATCCCCCTCCCGGATAAAATCATCAACTTTCCAGAGAAATGATCCTTTGGAAGTATCATCTTTCCTGAAATTATAATTGTCCGCAATGGTTCCAATTTTTTCTTCTTTTGAATAGAGAAAAATGTTTACACTTTCGCTTACGCCTGAAGTTGCCGTCCATTCTATTGACCTGTTATCACCTACGGATAATGAAGTGCTTGCTGCCGGAGATATAAGGGTTAATCTTTCTTCACTTTTTTGCACTAGTATTCGAACTTTAGCATCCCCTGCATTTGTGAAAATCCTTAATTCATCCATAGAACTACCATAGGACATCAAGTTTCTATCTATCTTTACGCTAATTTTTCCCGGGGTTTCCTTTATAGCGCCGGTTACAGGTTTAATGGTAAGCCAATGGGGGTTTTTTTGTTCTCGATTTCAAAATTTAGATTTTTAACGTCCGGACGAAAAAAGCCTTCAGCCTTTGCCGTATTTTTAATAGTAAATTCCATCTCTGTTTGTTTGTCTCCAAAATTCAAACTGATTGGAGAGATTTCAAGTATTGGCGGTGCATCTCTGCGCAACAAAATAATCAGTATTGCAATAAATATTAAAGCAATGGTAATGTAGATAAATTTTTTTTTCTTCTTTGTCCTATATGGTTTTTTCTTTTCGCTATTATCTTTCGGTATATATGACATTTTTTCAAAACTCCTTTTCTTTATCAATTTTTTAAACAATTATTCAAAATTATTGAATCATTGTAACTATTCAGCGTAAACATTACGGCTGCACCCCCGCTTGTTCTCAAACCCTGTGTTGAGCCTGCCGAATTATCAGTTTGGAAACACATTTATCTGGGAAACTCCGGTTTTTCATACGGGTTAAGGCTTGCAAGCCATGGTTTAACGTTTAGGAATTTCAAGGTTAGGACTGAAAGGCTGTTAGTGTATATAGCCAGGGGTGCAGTCCTGGTTATATGCTTTCTGCTCTTCAGGCCTGTTGTATTTCGGTTGCTTAATATATTACTAATGAATAGTTTCGAATTGTTTTATATTCAATATTAAGCTTGTGCCAAACAATATGGGAAATAGCCACTCTCTATCAAATAATATTAAAAATATCATCTATCCCTCAATATACCTGTATAGGCTCTGTTGAAAAATCCATAGTTGCCAAAATTTTTAAAAAATTCTATTTAACCATACTAACAACTTATGGCACATGTTTTTTTAAACTGCGGAAATTTCGACGTTATCAATTGAGTTCGCCATTGTAATTATTAATCATAAATTCTGCAATCGATTTTTAAGGAGCAATAATCCGCCATTTACAATGTCCCCGGCTGACAAAAAACAATGGAAAAAATCGGAATTACGCATTTCCATCATGGTTGCTGCTAAATCAACATCGACAAACTTCTCTTTAAGCCTGTGTTCTGAAGTTAGGTTGCTTTTGGCAGTAATTTTTTAGAGATAAAACAAATTTTGGGGTCAAGATAAAAAGAAGGCGAATCGGTGTTCAAAGAAACGGCATGATGAATTAGAGAGTGGCAATGCAGAATAGGCAATAAAGGCTGTAAGGATATTGTTGTCTTATACTCCATGTTCCGGAAAAAAATTACTAAGTAAATCGTAAATCAAATGCTGTAAATGTTCACGTTGGGTTTCGATCTAATTTGCCGGAGCATCTAATCCTAATGACACCACCCTTTCTTTTGGGGACTTCATCCGTCTGAAATAATCCTTCGCAAGAGAAGCAACTACAGGGGAAAGCACCGTAAGCGCTATAAGATTTGGCGCTGCCATAAGGCCGTTCATAGAATCACAGAAATTGATAATGGGGTCTATTTTCACAGTGGCGCCAAGGAGGATGAATCCAAGGTAGCTTATGCGGTACAGATGAACGGCCTTCTTTCCAAAAAGGTAGTCTGCTGCACGGTCGCCATAATACGACCACGAAATCAGGGTGGAAAACGCAAAGAATATGATGCTTGCGGCGACAAACTTCGCGCCTATATTGTTGCCAATGCCCATCGAAAACGCCATGCCGGTTAATTCACCTTTTACATGACATACCTCATGGGCGCCTGTTACAATGATAACGAGTGCCGTCATGGAACAAATACAAATAGTATCAATAAACGGGCCAAGCATGGCGACAAGCCCCTCCCGGATAGGTTCCTTTGTCCTTGCCGCCCCGTGCGCAATCGCGGCGGAACCAAGTCCCGCTTCGTTAGAAAAAAGCCCCCTGGAAACTCCGGAGCGAATCACACTTCCAAGTATACCTCCCGCTATCGACTCAGGGGCGTGGAAGGCATAATAAAATATCGTATACAATCCGGAGGGAACTGCTGAATAATGTATGCCTAAAATAATAATCCCGCCGATAACGTAAAAGATACACATAAATGGAACAATCTTTGAGGCCACACGTCCCACACTTTTAATCCCGCCGATAATTACAAGACCCACCAGTATCGCAATAATAAACCCCACAATGATATTAAACAATAGGTTTGGCTCGCTGCTGCCACGAATAAGTTCGTTCAGGCTTACCACAACATTATTGATCTGAAACATATTTCCGCTGCCAAAACTTGCCATAATCGCAAAGAAGGCAAATAACACCGCAAGCCATTTGAATTTTGCTCCCATGCCAATCTCAATAAAATGCATGGGTCCCCCATGCGCCTCTCCGTTTTCATCAATACGCCTGAAATGCACGGCAAGCGAACAGGAGGTAAACTTTGTCGCCATGCCGACAAGTGCGGTAATCCACATCCAGAATACGGCGCCAGGCCCTCCCATCAATATTGCTGCAGCTACTCCGACAATGTTCCCGGTGCCAATGGTCGCGGAAAGGGCTGTGGCAAGCGCCTGAAAGTGGGTAATTTCCCCCGGATCCCGCACATCATCATAGTTACCCTGAAGCACTTTTATTCCGTGAGTGAACCCCCTGAGCTGAACAAACAATAACCGAAACGTTAAATACAGTCCTGTCCCCACTAGGAGCGCCATAAGAGGTAAGCCCCATACATAACCGTTAAACGTCTCAAGGCATTTTCCCATTGTTCACTCCTCATCCTAAGCTGGCATAGCCAGCACCAAAATAAGCAAAAAATATGAAATACGAAACAAATTCCAAAATCCTTCCCCCTTATCGCCTCCAAAGGGAGACAATGTCCCACGCTGGCTGGGGTGCAGAGGGTGGATTCGTATTTTCGGATTTCACCATTAAAAATTTTGCAAAAAAATGCAAAGAAATTACTGAAGCACAGGGTTAGCGCGTGTACAACATTTTACGTCCTTATCTTCTATGCAGGCAAATGCTTCGCCCCCCCCTGCCTGGATGTTTTCATTGTGTTTTTAAAAGGAATATGGTAAAAGTCCCTAATTATTAGTTATTTTATTATAATTTGCAAAAATAACTAAAAAAAATTTGCGTATGCGTATGAATCGGGTCAATGCCTCATCCCCTGAAACCAGGCTGACTATAAATAATTTCTGTTTACGCGTTCGTTTTTATAAAAGCAATGCGTAATCGCCTCAACCCTTTCTAAACACAATAAACCATGAAGATAGAATGGATTAAACGTATAACTCCTTGCCTACCAATAATTTTTATTTTTGGTTGCAGCGCTTTGCAAAAACAAAGCATTTATGATGAAACGCGGTCACAGATGCTGGAAAAAAGAATGAATGATTTGTCCAAATCCGTCACCATTCTCGTTAAAGATGTAAACATGATACATAATGAAATAGAGATACTCGCAAACAGCCAGGATGCTCTTATGCAAAAAATTAGCTCCGTGGAAGAGGGAGTTGCTTGCCTCAGCAAGAGCTTTCCAGACTCTTCAGACACAAGTGTCGGCGGTTCAGAACATAATCAAATTTCCGGAGGACGAAAGGAAGCAGATGTTAGTTACAATGATAACGCAGGGCACAGGCGCACATCTGCCCCTGACGGGAGTATCCATGACGAAACAATTCATGCCGTTGTCAGAAACATTGCCGCGGGTTTCTGGGACGCATTGTTAGAAAATAACCTTGACACCGCAAAGACTTTTGCAACCATGGCAAGCGGGAAAAATTTGACCATCAACAAAAATATAGATGACAGTAGCAACCATGTAACTTTTGGAGATATCGTTGCTGACAATGATAAGGCAACAATAGAAACCATGTTGAATACACAAAAGGATGGATCCCAAATAAGTATTCCACTGCAAACAATCCTTGTTAAAGAAAAAAATCAATGGAAAGTGGATGCCGATCTTACCATGATGTCTGTTTTTGGAGGCGCTATGGGAGAAGTCATAGAAGGCATTGGAGAGGCAGTGAAAAATAGCGGTGAAGGTATGGGCAGGTCTCTTGCTGAAGGCATGTCAAAAGAATTAGAAGATATGGCAAACGGCAAAGAAAATATGGGGCAACAGGGCGCAACGCCGGCACCTTAGTCGGCAACAACAGTCGGCAAATTGCAGATTGAGGATTGCAGACTGAAAACTGTTCTCATGCCTGCTTCTGGCGTGCCATCTTATAGGGGTAAGAGGCATTTGCCGGGAATGGTGTCGCGGGTTGCAGTATTTTACGAGGTTCCCTTGTCCATACCGGCAAATGCATTGTCCCTTACACAGGTCTGTAAAACTTTGTTCTTATGGAGATATTTCAAAAAACGAAGTGGGTGTCACAATCCTGCTCTCCGTATTTCTTTTGCCTTTACAACCAGCCTACATTACATCCATGGCGCGAAATAATCAATATGATACACATCAATTATCAACCAAAACAGCTTTGTCCATGCGGTAGTAAATTTCTGTAGTTTTTCCGGTTCACTTTTATATGCCTCTGCCAAAAGGTTAAACAAGTATTGATGAATGTACCCCCAGAGTGCCAGGTTTAGTCTCATGGGTATGTACAAATCCTCATTTCCAAAGATCGGAACATGCACTGCGCCAACCCATCTCACATAATTCCAGAATTCCTCATCCCACTTGCATTCAACGATTTTCAGGATAAATATTTTTTGTCTTGCCCTTCGCACCTTTACGTATTCATCAGAGATATTCCCTGTTTCATCCATAAACCATCTTGACAACCATGGGTCATTAACCAGTTTTTCCCAATAGATATGATCAAGGATTTTCTCCAGATTTGGCGCAACAAATTCCTCTACCGATTGCTTAATCGCCGCAGTATCCTTGTCATTGAAATCCAGGCATTTCGACATATATTCAAATCGCTTCATTATATCCATACTCGTATCCCTGTAAATATTCCATGCATTATTAAATGCCGGCACATCCAGGATACGGGATGATTTGCCTGTCGATCTTTTATTTTTTGCTTCCATTGGAAAAGTCTTCATCCACGCTTCTGCCATTGCTGTTGCCATTACGTTACGCTCCTTACAACTAAGTTAAAAAAGTAAATAGTCCAAATAATCTCAAATAACAAAATAACCTTTCCACTGAATCTCTTCCCACTGCACCTCCTGATTAGTCTAAAATGTAATATAAATACGATATCTGCGTTTTGTAATAAGCAATCATCGTGCCTAAAAAAATCCATATTTTTGCCGATTTCTTAACTTAATAGCTACAAAAGATTTACGGATGTAATCCTCTTATGGCAGGCATAGTTGATTATTTAAAACACCTAGGGGAAAAACAAAAGAATCGAAATTTTTTCGGAGAATGCATTCCGGGATAAAAAAACAGCGAAATAATTTCGCTACTCCTGCCTTCTTAATTGGTGCTGTTTTCATAGGGTACTTTTTCGGTTTTTTGAAAAAGGCAATTAGTGAATATTTGTAACAATTTAGTTTTTTGAAAAAGGCATGAGATTTTGATGTTTTTATGAAAACGCATGAATAAACTTTTGATACGTGCTGGATTTTGTTAACATTTAAAGCAATTGAAAAAGGCATTTTGCTTTACCAGCGGTTCTTATATCAAAATAACGACCCACAGAAAGGTTGCATGGCGTTTTCCTGCAAAGGTATCATAAAAAGCATGGAAACATTCTTTCTCCGTTTTTTTAGGAGAGTAAATAGAAAACGGAAACGGGAAATAATAGGGTGCTTGAAACGGTATATATTGCTTTAGGTGCGAATTTGGGCAATAGGGAGAGAAATTTAAGGAACGCTTATGAGTATATGAGTGCGTCTGAAGATATTCACACCTTAAAAATTTCGCGCTTTTATGAAACAGCCCCTCTTGGGGGACCTCTACAGCCGATGTTTTTAAATGCGGCTCTTGAATTGCAAACATCACTAACACCCCACCAATTGCTGGAAAAACTTCAGCATATAGAATTGCGTATGGGCAGGATACGTAAGGAAAAATGGGGACCTAGAACCATAGATATCGACATCTTGCTTTTTGGCGACAGAATTGTGGAAGATGATCAACTAAAAATTCCTCATCCCTTGATGCATGAAAGAATATTTGTGCTGGAACCTCTCGTTGAAATAGCGCCAGATATGGTACATCCCGTTTTAAAAAAAACAATACTTCAGATATATCAGGAGTTTAAAACTTTTAACCAATAAGGTTTGCGAAATTACATGTTTTCAAGGCTGGACAGATACCTGTTAAAAGCGTTTTTCCCAACATTTTTTTTGTGTCTCCTCATTATTTCAGGCACATATGTTATTATTGACCTTCTTCAAAAGCTGGATGATTTTTTGGAGATGGGAATAAATTCATTTGGCGTTGCATCGCGTTATTATGCCTACCTCTTTCCGGTGATAATCACGCAATTTTTTCCTGCCATTACTTTAGTTGCGGTGGGCATTGTACTGGTCAGACTATCCAGAAACAAGGAAATACTGGCGATGCAGGTTGCGGGAATTTCACTATACCGAATATTGCTGCCCATATTTGTCGTGACGGTGTTTATGGGGTTTGCGTCGTTTGGCGATCAGGAATGGATTGTTCCCCGGTTTGCTGAAAAATTGGAGGCTATGCAGCAAAATACCTTTGATAGCGACGTTCAACGGAACCTGCTTGTGCATGATGATGAAAACAATGCATTAATCAGAATATGGAAATATAGTAATAAAACGCAAAAAATGGATTCTGTGTTTATCCTTTCGCGGGATGAAAATGGAAAGAAAAGATTCACCCTTAATGCAAAGAAAGCGGAATGGATTGGAAATAACACGTGGGTATTAAGCAAGATATTAAAACATGTTTATGACGAACGGGGGAGATGGGTGGCTCCGGTTCATCGGTTGGATACGCTTGAGTTCGTATCCTCCGTAACTCCATTAGAACTTGGAAAGAAAAAATTAGATTCCAGTTTGTTAAGCCTTGAACAGTTAAATGAATTATGCGAAAAGGAACCCGATAATCCGAAGAATAAGGTATTGTTTCATTCAAGAATTGCCTATACGCTTACGCATATTGTGTTGCTTTTTTTGGGAATACCTCTTGTTGTTGGGTTTGAAAGAATGAGTAAAAACATTTTTTTGCGCGTAAGTTTGTGTATCCTTGCCTGTGGGGTGTTTTATGCGGTGTCTTTTATTTGTTCCAATCTTGGCAATACGGGAATGGTTCACCCCGTATTGGCGGCATGGATGCCCATTGTACTTTTTGGGTCTGTGGGAATATTCTTTTTTGATATGATGAATGCTTAATGCGATTAATAATTATGTACAGGCATTATTAGACGTATTCTATCCGCGGATTTGCCTCTATTGCCATAGGAATATAAATTACCATTGCGAGCAGTATATTTGCGGTACATGCAGGAAAAATATTCCATTTGTAAATGAGAGACATTGTATTCGGTGTGGGAGTGTTTTAGGGCAGTATTCCGTCGCGTCTGAGGTAAAAGGCTGTGCTTTTTGCCGGTCAGAGCATCTTTACCATGATTCATTAACGGCAATTGCATATTATGATGGTGCGATTAAAGCTTTAATACATAAATATAAATATGAAAGACAGCGTTTCTTATATAAGGCAATAGGGGACTTTCTGCGGAAAAACAAAAAACTTGGGGAACTTATGCGGGAAATAGATATTATTGTACCGGTACCCCTTTATTGGCGAAAGAAATTGCAGAGAGGCTTCAATCAATCAGAGCTTATAGCGCGTGAAATTCATCGGGCTTTTTTAACGCCTTTCTCCGTAAATAACCTTATCAGAATCAAAAACACTACTTCACAAACAAGATTATCTAAAAGCAAAAGATATTCAAATGTCCAAAAGGCGTTTTTTATTAAAAACCCGGCAATAATGAAGGGAAAAAGGGTATTATTGGTGGACGATGTTCTCACTACTGGCTTAACCATGCGTGAGTGCGCAAAAAAACTGAAAAAAACAGGGGCCAAATCCATACATTTGTTTGTTTTTGCAATTGCAGAGTATAAGAATTAGGTATTCTGCTTTAATTTCCTTGACGGAAAGTCTTATATCAGTAAAATGTAAAGGTTTTAAGTGAATATTTTTTATTTAAAGAAAGGAATTGTGCTTTGGATAATATAACAATAGTTGCCAGACATTTGGATATTACGGAAGCAATAAGAAATTATGCCTTGCAAAAAGCTGAAAAAATAAAAAAATTTTTCGAATGGATTTTGCATGTACAGGTAACGCTTGACATAGGGGGGGATAGCAGCCATCTTGTCGAAATGGTTGTCAATGTTTCAAGAGGACCCACGATTGTGGCAGAGGCGTCAAATACAGACATGTATCGTTCTATAGATATTGTTGTGGATAAAGTAGTTGCGCAATTGAAAAAACACAAGGGGAAAATAGAATCTAAAATTGTTCGTCAAAAGAAGCATTCTATTGGAGAAGTCGCAGAATCTGAAGGCAAACAAGAGGTATAGAGGTATAAAAGAATACTTATTGGGGGTGCAAGGGTAATGAAATTAACTGATTTTATTGTATCTGAGGCGATTATAACAGAAATACAGTCCGTTGAAAAAGAAGCAGTCATCAGGGAGATGGTATGTGCTCTTCGTGATGCGAAAAAAATCGATGCAAAAGATGTTGGAAGGATTATTGAAGCCCTTATGAAAAGGGAAGAATTAGGAAGTACGGGCATAGGCAAGGGAGTGGCCGTACCCCACACAAAGCATGAAAGTATAAAAAATGTTATAGGTTCTGTGGCCCGTTCTGCAAAAGGGGTCGATTTTAATGCATTGGACGGCGAACCAGTATTCCTGTTTTTTTTGCTGCTTTCCCCCACCGATTCCACCGGGTCACATCTCGCCGCTTTAGAGAAAATATCTACCGCAATCAGAGATGATGATTTCCGTCGCTTTATGCGTGAAGCAAAAGGCATTGAAGGGATGGTAGATACACTGAAGGAAGTAGACGGTATTCAGGTGTAATACTCAGCAGGGTGCTTTTATTCCTCAATACCCACGCTGGCATAACCAGAACCAAACAAGTACTAAATAAAAAATACGAGGCACGAGGCACGAAGCACGAAACAAATTCCAAAATACAAAATCCCAATGAACAAAACCGTAACACTTTAGTTTTTTGAAAAACCGGGTTTTTAAATAGTTGAAATTTAGAATTTGTTTAGAATTTCGTATTTAGCTTTCGGGTTTCACCATTAAACATTTTGCCAAAAAGCACGCACTGACGAATGGAAGTGTGCAAAGAAATTACTGATAAGCTATTATGGCGAACGGCTGTCGGACTAATTTTTTGCATGGCGACGGACAAGCTATCGCAAGAGTGAAAGAGCATTATTCTCCTGTTTTTCAAGCATTACCATTTATTTAGATACAGTATTTTATTGTAGTTTTGTAGAGAAGCGTATAATGGATTTTTTCTTTGTAAACTCCAAAATATCTGAACGGAAAGTGAAGATATGGAATTCAAATGGCCTGCACGCGCGGCCTGCAACCAAATTTTCCGAAATTGCCAATAAATATACTTCTGAGATACGCGTGGAAGCAAAGGGTAAAAATATTGATGGCAAAAGCATCATTGAGCTTTTAACGCTTGGTGCGGAAAATGGCACGGAGTTATTAATAAGTGCGAAAGGGGTGGATTGTGCAGAAGCGCTGGACGCTCTGGAAGAACTGGTGAATAGCAAGTTTGAAGAAGAATTTATGGAAATCCGAAAAGGCATAGCCGTTTCACCGGGGGTTGTGATCCGGCAGGCTTTTTTGTTTGAGAGCGAAGGCTTCCGGATACCACGCCACGTCATAAAAAATGAGGCAGTTGAAGATGAGGTTTGCAGACTCGAAAAAGCGATCGATGCCTCTAAAAAAGAAATAGAGGATTTGGAAAAGAAGGTTTCTGAGAATTTAGGTTCTGAAATAGGGTCCATTTTTGGCACTCACAGAATGGTTTTGCAGGATGCACGGTTGAAAGATGAAATTATAAAACGGATTCGGAAAACCAACTTTACGCCTGAATTTGCAGTTTCTCTCGCCTTGCGTGTATATATCAGGAAATTTCAGGATATTAAAGATTCATACCTGGCGGAAAGGGTAACAGATATCTTTGATGTTGAACGCCGTCTTTTAAGAAATTTGTTGGGTGAAAAGAGGGAAGAACTTAAAAATCTTGAGGAAGAAGTAGTTTTAGTGGCGCACGACCTTACCCCTTCCCAAACGGCCATGCTTGATCCTCAAAAAGTGAAGGGTTTTGCCACCGATGGCGGAGGACGTACTTCTCATACGGCAATCGTTGCGCGTGCATTGGGGATTCCTGCAGTGGTAGGGCTTGGCACTGTTACCTCGGATGTTTTTGGAGGTGATATCGTAATTGTAGACGGAAACCGGGGATTGGTAATTGTCAGGCCAGACGATGAGACGTTAGCAACGTACCAAAGTAAGGTAAAGAGTATCGATGTTTTTGAGAAAAAACTGGCGATAGAACTAAAAGACCAACCTTCCACCACGGCGGATGGAAGACATATTTCCATTTTCGGCAATATTGAATTTCCACGGGAAATAGGTGTAAATTTAAACTACGGTGCGGAAGGGATAGGCCTTTACAGAACGGAGTTTCTCTATTTGAATTCTCCAACGCCTCCGACAGAAGAGCAGCATTTGGAGGCATACACTACCGTTGTTCAGGAACTAAAGGGAAGACCTGTTATCATCAGAACGCTTGATTTAGGTGCAGATAAGCTGCCATACCTGGAACATAGAAAAGAGGGAAATCCTTTCCTTGGGTGTCGTTCTATACGTTATTGTTTTGAAAACCCTTCCATATTTAAAATACAGCTTAGAGCCTTGCTGAGAGCCTCTGCTCTGGGAGAGGTGAAAATATTGTTTCCCTTAATTTCATCCATCCAGGAACTGAGACGGGCAAAACAGATGGTGTATGAGACGATGGAAGATCTGGACAAAGAGAATATTTCCTTTGATAAAAACGTCAAAATGGGAACGATGCTGGAAGTCCCCTCTTCTGTTATGATTTCAGACATGTTGGCAAAAGAATGCGATTTTTTTAGCATAGGCACAAACGATCTTATCCAATATTCTTTGGCGGTTGATAGAAACAACGAACGGGTGGCATATTTATATTGTCCTGTACATCCGGCGATTTTAAGGTTTTTGAAATTTGCGATAAAATCTGCACATGAAAATGATATTCCTGTTGGAATTTGCGGCGAAATGGGAGGGGAACTGGAATATACGATCCCCCTTGTAGGGCTTGGTCTGAAAGAGTTTAGCGTCGCTCCCGCAACAATCATACCCGAGATGAAAAAGATTATCCGGTCTGTTTCTTTTGAAGAAGCCAGGGAAGTGGCGGAAACTGTATTTAAGTTTGACAATCCGGAAAAAACCAAAAAATATCTTAATGATTTTGTAAGAAAAATTTTACCGGAAGTATATTAATACTTTATCAGTAATCTCCTTGCACACTTCCATTCGTCAGTGCGTGTTTTTTGGCAAAATATTTAATAGTGAAACCCGAAAGCTAAATACGAAATTCTAAACAAATTCTAAATTTTAGTAACTATTCAGCGTAAACGATACACGGCTCGTTCCCAAACTCCAGTTTGGGAATGCATTTGTTCGAGAAACTCCGGTTTCTCGCCTGTTTGCTGATAGATAGGGAATAAAATCACAGGGTTAAGACAGTTTGTAATTCGTCAAGTCTGACACGCACTGGAAACAAAGTTTCCAGTGCAATTGTGTTCCCAAACTGTGGTTTGGTAACGAGTTGCGCTCTGATCTCCGGTAGTTTAATAAATTACGCTGAATAGTTACAAATTTTAACTATTTAAAAACCCGGTTTTTCAAAAAACTAAAGTGTTACGGTTTTGTTCATTGGGATTTTGTATTTTTGAATTTGTTTCGTGCTTCGTGCTTCGCGCTTCGTGTTTCGTATTTTTTATTTAGTACTTGTTTGGTCCTGGCTATGCCAGTTTAAGAATGTATATCTTTACGGTAAAGTTGTTTTTTTCACCTCACTGTTTTATGAAGGATGGCTGGCCATAGGAGAAAAAATACGCATTCGTTTTTCCAAATCGGGGGATATTCGGTTTATTTCCCATAATGATTTGATGAGAACCATTGAACGGATAATACGAAGAGCAAATATCCCCATCGCAATGTCCAAAGGTTTTAATCCTCACCCAAAAATATCCATGCCGTTAGCGCTTGGTGTTGGCATGAGCGGAGAAGATGAAATTTTGGAATTGGAGTTGCTCCATCATGAACCGCTTGAGTTACTGGCGGAACGGTTCCGGAGGCAATTGCCGGAAGGGATTCGCATTGTTTCGGCCCGGCAGATACCGCTATCGGAAAGAGGCGCTGTTGATAATGTGACATATAAGATTATTTTTAAAAATAAAGATATTCTGCAAACCTTAAAAATTGAAGATTTCTGGAATGAACATTCTATCGTAATAAAACGCATGAAAAAAGAGGTGCAAAAATCCGTAGAAATCAGATCTTCTGTTCAAAAAATCTGGCGGGAGAACGAAGCCCTGTTTTTAACTTTCCGATTGACGCCGGATGGTATGCCGAGGCCTGAAGAAGTCGTAAGTGCCCTTGGGGTCGATATAAATAACGAGCTTTTTGAAATTATCAGGACGGAAGTGGATATCTCTTCTGTATAAAGAATGGAAAAAACAACGAAAACGAAAACAAGGATGCTTATAAATGCGATTGAACCTGAAGAGTGTCGTATCGCTATATTAGAAAACAACATTCTTGAGGAATTGTATATTGAAAGAAGCTCACGTGAGCAGATTGCAGGGAATATTTACAAAGGAAGAGTGGTTAATATAGAACCAAACCTGGAAGCGGCATTTGTTGATATAGGGCTCAAAAAAAACGGATTTCTCCATGCTTCGGATGTGTTGGTTCCGTCAGAAGGAAAGAATCAGGGAGAAGAAGCGGATCCCCCCCCTGTAAGACACCATCGGATACGCGATGTTTTGCAACAAGGTAAGGAGATACTTGTTCAGGTAACAAAGGAAAGCCTTGGGACAAAGGGACCCAGTTTGACCACCTATATAAGTTTGCCGGGCAGATATCTGGTTTTAATGCCGGAAGTAAAGCGTTACGGCGTTTCCAAGAAAATAACCGAGGAAGAAGAGAGACAAAGGTTAAAGAAAATCCTTGAAAGCTTAAATCCCCCGAAGAATATTGGTTTTATAGTTCGAACCGCCGGTGTACAACAAACAAAGAGAGAACTACAGAAAGATTTTCATTATCTGTTGAAACTATGGAAGAATATCTGTAAAAAGTCGAAAGAGATTGACGCGCCAGGCGTAATTTATCAGGAAAGCGACCTGGTGATTCGCGTAATTCGTGATATATTTAGCCAGGATATAAATGAAATCATTGTAGATTCAGAATCTGTTTTTAAGAGAACACGAGAGTTCCTGCGGATAATAATGCCTAAATATGAAAAACAGCTTAAATTCTACAACAAAGAGAAGCCATTATTTCATAATTTTGGAATTGAAAATGCCATTGAAGAAATAAACTCGCGAAAAATTCCGTTGCTGCATGGCGGATCAATCGTTCTTGAACAGACAGAAGCATTAGTTGCGATTGATGTGAATAGCGGTAAATATAAAGGGAAATGCGATCCCGAAGAGACGGCGTTCAGGACGAATATGATTGCGGCAAAAGAAATTGCACGCCAAATAAGACTGCGGGATTTAGGGGGAGTAATTGTTATTGATTTTATCGATATGCGGAATGAAAAACATATCCAGGCGGTTGAGAAGGCAATTGCGGATTCGTTGAAGAGGCATCGCGCAAGAACAAAGATGCTGAAAATGTCAAAATTTGGTACAATTGAAATCACCAGACAGAGAATCCGGCCAAGTCTGAGAGACGTTTTGTTTGAAGAATGCAAATTTTGCTGCGGAACAGGCTACGCAAAAACAGTAGAATCTCTGTGTTTAAATATCATGAGAGATGTAAAATTTGCTTTACATTTACCTCAAGTCGTAAGGATTGAAATAACTTCAAATAATGACGTAGTCGATTATTTACAGAATCAGAAAAGAAAACAAATGGCGGAGATTGAAGATGCGTATAACAAAAAAATAGTTATTTTTACCGATACAGCAAATGAATATGGCAAAATAGATATTCGTTATTTTGATAATAAGGGTGAACCCGTTACCGTATAATTTTTAATTCAGTTTTAAGACAAGGAGGAGAAATAAAGAGATGTATGCTATTATAAACGACAGGGGCAAACAATATAAGGTGAGAACCGGAGAACAGTTTTGTATTGATTTAAAGGCGGATGCCAAAGTTGGAGATGATCTGGAGTTTGACAATGTGCTGGTTTGTTCAGATGAATCCGGAAATGCAACATTTGGAAGCGCTGCAAATGCAAAGGTCGTTGCGGAGGTAAAAGGTGTAATAAAAGATAAAAAATGCGTGACGATAAAGTTTCGAAGGAGAAAAGCGTCTATGAGAAAACGCGGACATCGTGAGAGATACACAAAGATCAAGGTAAAAGAGATAATTGCCGGGTAGCAATCCGGGAAATAGTGCAGATACTATTTTAATACACGGGAAGTACATTTTGTATAAACGTAGTTTTTCAGGGTGGCGCGGACAACATGTTTGTCCGTGTCTGCCCGTATGGTTAATTTAAGAGGAGAAAAAAATGGCACATAAAAAAGGACAAGGTTCTTCAAGGAATGGAAGAGACAGCAACCCCCAAATGAGAGGCATTAAAAAATTTGGCGGCCAATCCGTGATAACCGGCTCAATCATAGTTCGTCAATGCGGCACTAAATTCAGGCCAGGCAAAAATGTGGGACTTGGGAGAGATTATACGATTTTTTCCATGATAGAAGGCGTGGTGAAATTTGACACGAAACGCCGTATAAGTGTATATCCTGCCACTAATTAAATAGGCTGTTTATTTTCACCATAAAATCAATTTCTCCATTTCTTTTAGATTTGGAGTGGTAATATAGTATTACTCTGTAAAAACGTACTTTCTTGATAATAGTTTGCCCACCCCTAAGCTGGCAAGCATGAAATCCGAAACAAATTCTAATGACGAACTGATTTTCGCACTCGTTCCCAAATGCTACAGCTTGGGAACGAGTGTTTAAACAAGCACGAAATCCGAAAGAAGTATTCGTTTAGCATTCCAAATAAATTCCCTGAAAAACAGTGACCATATCATATCCACTTCCGCGATTATCATAATTAATCACTTGGGCACTTTTTGACAAAAAAGGTAACTATCCGGCGCGATTTATTAAATTACCGGAGATCAGAGCGCAACTCGTTCCCAAACAGATACTTCACTAAGTTCAGTACAAGGTTTGGGAACGAGCCGTGTATCGTTTACGCTGAATAGTTACCAAAAAAGGCACTTCAGCCGTTCTGGATTTTAGTTCGCAGGATTAAAGTAAAGTGTCCCTGGAATTACCTTCCCATACTGGTCACGGACTTTACGGTATCCACCATTTCATTTCTTTTTTATTGTTAACGGGCATTTTTTTTCTCAAAAAATTCATCTTTTAAAAAAATCCATTAAAATGGTATACTTCTAACAATTAAAATTAAGATGCAAAATATAATTGTAAGCAACGCCTCAGTTTTTTGAAAAAAACCATTAATAGCGATGTTTGCCGCAATAATGTAGAGGCGAAGCATTTGTTATAAATAAGTTCATACCCAAACGGGCAAATGCTTCGCCCCTACTTTTTCAAAAAACCAAATTGTTGCAATTGTATTTGATCTCCTGACAAATTAACTCTGTATTTTGGGGGAAAAATGGTAAATGAGAAAAGCGATGTATTGAAAAAAATACTCGAAACTGCTATTGTGCAGGAAAACAAATCTAAAAAATTTTATTTGAAAATGCGGGATCAAATACAAAATGAAGATGCCAGAAAGCGTTTAAAGCTGATGGCTGACTCAGAACAAGAACATGAAGAAATAGTTACTTCCTGGTATGAAGAGGCATATGGAAAAACATTTGATCCTGAAAGTACCACTTCGCATGAAAACAGACTTGATGTACAAAAACTTGACGACAATGCAGCGCTCATTGATGTTGTACGGCTTATTGCGAAGGCGGAAAATAAGGCATACCAATTTTACAAAAATGCCGCTTTTACCGCCAAAACACCGGAAGAAAAAAAATTATTTGAAACCCTTGCCAGCGCTGAACAAATGCATGCAGATCAATCTTTGACCGAGCTGGATATGCTTGCCGGCGAGGAATTCTTTTTTTCAGACGAGGAGATCCCCTGGGAAATATAAAACAATCGTGACACTTTAGATTTTTGAAAAACGCAAGAACGCAAGAACGAGAGGCAAGGATGTCCGCCGTCCCTATATCGGGCGGCAAACATCGTTAGTATTGGAATTTTTCAAAAGACTAAAGTGTTACGTATTTTCGGTTTTTTCCGGCAAAGAGCAAAATGATTCTTTGCCATCAACTATTACCACTAAAGTTAAAAGGTTTGCAACTATGCCCAGAGATATTCCCGTTGGAAACGGATCATTATTGGTGACCTTCGATTCAAGCTATTCGGTTCGGGATTTTTACTTCCCTTATGTTGGAAAAGAAAACCATACCAGGGGTTATCCATGCCGGTTTGGGCTATGGACACAGGAAGGTTTTTCATGGATTAATCCCAAAGAATGGAATATTTCTTTGGGGTATCTTGATGAAACGTTGGTGACTGCTGTGTTCCTCCGTCATGAAAAGCTGCGCCTTCAACTCATGTGTAATGATGTAGTTGATTTTGAGAAAAATATTTATTTGCGGAAAATGATAATTAAAAACTCCGCCCCAACAGAAAGAGAAATACGCCTTTTTTTCCATCAGGATCTGAGTGTTATGGAAAATGAAATCGGCGATACGGTGTTTTACGACGCAAAACAAAACTGCCTCATTCATTATAAAGGTCCCCGTTACTTTTTAATCAACTGTTCGGCCGGAGACGTGTGGGGGGTGCGCGAATACGCTACCGGCATAAAACGGCACCAGGGGGCGGAAGGCACCTGGCGTGATGCGGAAGACGGCATTCTGGGAGGTAATCCAATTGCCCAGGGATCTGTAGACTCGACAATCGGCATTTCCCTGAAAATCCCTCCTTTCGGAGAATCGGTTGCATACTATTGGATTGCCGTCGGCAGGACGTATGCCGAAGTAAATTTGTTAAATAATATTCTTTTAAGCGAAAAGCCGCAAGCCATACTCGACCGTACTGCAAGCTACTGGAAACATTGGGTCAATAAAGAGGAATTTAATTATGGGAACCTTCCGGCTGAAGTAATTAATCTCTTTAAACGCAGTTTGTTGGTGCTTAAAACACAGATCGACAACGGCGGGGCAATTATTGCTGCAAATGATTCGGATATCCTTCAATACGCAAAAGATACCTATAGTTATATGTGGCCAAGGGATGGTGCTTTAGTTGCCCATGCGCTCATGAGCGCTGGCTATAGCACTGTCTGCAGAAAGTTTTTTGACTTTTGTGCGAACGTGGTTGCTCCGTACAACTTTTGTGCAAGTGTTATGGTCGAAGACGGCTTTTTATTGCACAAATACAACCCTGACGGTTCATTCGGCAGTTCGTGGCACCCTTGGGTAAGAGGAGAAGAAATACATGTGCCTATCCAGGAAGACGAAACAGCCCTTCTTCTCTGGGCGATTGGGCAATATTATGACATGTATCGGAAAATCGATGTAATACGCCCGCTATACCATTCGTTTATTGAAAAGGCCGCAGATTTTCTTGTAAGCTACAGAGATGATGAAACGGAATTGCCCCTCCCTTCGTATGATCTTTGGGAAGAAAGACGCGGTATTTTATCGTTTACAGTAGCTACCGTATACGGAGGCCTGATGGCCGCGTCCAGGCTCTCCGAAATATTCAATTACACGGAAAAGACAAAACTATACCGGCAGACTGCTGAAAAAATTAGAAAAGCGATGGATCAATATCTTTATAGTGAAAAGCTTAACCGGTTTTTACGCATGATAGTTCCGAAAGAAGAAGGTGGATTTGAAATAGACGAAACTGTTGACGCAAGCCTTTACGGGCTGTTTGCCTTTGGCGCTTACCCACCGGATGATGTCAGAGTACAAAACACTATGAAGGCAATTGAAGAGGTCTTGTGGGTAAAGACGGAAATAGGAGGAATTGCCCGATACGAAAGGGATTTTTATCAGCGTGCCGGCAATGATGACTCAATTCCAGGGAACCCCTGGATTATTTGCACTATGTGGCTGGCGCAGTATTATATTGCAATTACAAAATCCGTGAAAGACCTTGATAGGTCAATATACTATTTAAAATGGGCTGTTTCACGCGCACTGCCTTCCGGCGTGCTTGCGGAACAAATTAACCCCTTTACCGGAGAGCCGATGTCTGTCTCACCCTTAACATGGAGCCACGCCACCCTCGTTCAAACAGTCATGGACTACCTGAAAAAATTACAGGAACTGCATACCTGCGGGCAATGTGGCAGATCAATATTTCTGCATGAAAGGGATGGCAGGCAGCAAATAAAAAAACATCTGCCCGGGAACCTTGTTTCTTTTGAGGAACAAGATGTCCGCCAGTATGCCGATAACGTAATCTTAAAGAAAAATGGCGCGGCTATCTCTGTAAATATAGACAAAAATAAATGTGTTGGCTGCGGAATTTGCGCAGTAAGAGCCGGCGATGCGATTGCACTTGTAAATGATAAGGCAAGGCTTGTTCCGGAGAAAACAGGCACGTGGGATGTTGAGGAAGGATTTGAAAAGTGTTGTCCGTTAGGGGCTATTCTCGTTAAAAAAGAAACATGAAAATAAGACATAAACTGGTAATCATTTTGGCAGTTTTACTGATCGCATTGAACGGTATCGTGGGGTTTTTTATCTACAAGCAAACACGCCAGGAATTCACAAAAGAAATCCGGGGAAAGGCAAAAATGCTGGTGATACAACTGGAAACGACACGGAATTATCTTGCCTCCATCATGCATAAAATAGAACTTAACGAGCAAACAAAAAAATTTATTCCTGCCGTTGCCACAAACGCCATCAGTAAAAATTTTGCAGAAAAAACGGGTTATGTCATTAAACAGACGAGCTTAAGATACCGGAATGAAGAAAACAAACCCGATCTCTTCGAAGAAAAAATACTCAGGAAAATGGAAGAAGACCCTACTATTAAGGAATACTGGGCAGACGATGTTTTTGATGGAAAAAGAGTAGAACGTTACCTATATCCGCTATATGTAACAAAAGACTGCCTTCTTTGTCACGGGCCAAGAGAAAAGGCACCACCGGTTGTGCGGGATTATTATGATGCGGGCTATGATTACCAACTGGGAGAAATAAGGGGGGCGTTCAGCGTCATTATACCAAAGGAAATAGCTGAACAGCGGTATGCCGCGGCTATTATATTTTTCATTATTATTGGAACGGCAAGCATTTTACTGGTAGTGGTCATTATATTTTTCACTACAAACAAATTCCTGAAGCCTATAGAAAAATTAACTGCCGCCGCCACGGCCATTAAAAAAACCGGCGATTTAACAACAAGGGTAGAAATTTCAACCAATGATGAAGTCGGGCAGTTGGGAGAAGCTTTTAATGACATGTCGGACAAGTTGAGGTCATCGTATGCTATGCTGGAGCAGCGTATTACTGAGAAAACAGAACATTTACAAAAGGCGGTCTCTGCGCTGAAGCGTGCGAACAGGATGAAATCAGAGTTTTTAGCCAATATGTCTCACGAACTCCGTACCCCTCTTAACGCAATAATCGGATTTGCGGAGGTGCTGAAAGATAAACTCTGCGGAGAGTTAAATGCCGAGCAGGAAGATTTTGTTAAGGACATCCACAGCAGCGGGAGACATCTTCTGCAAATGATTAACGATATACTGGATTTGTCAAAAATCGAAGCCGGCAAGATGGAACTGCAGTATGAATCATTTCTTGTATCCGACGCCATCGAGGATGTCTATACTATTTTAAAAGGCCTGGCCAAAAAGAAGCAGCTTCAGTTAAAAACGGTTATACAAGAAGATGTGAAAGATATTGAAGCAGACCGGGTGAAATTTAAACAGATATTATACAACCTTCTCTCAAACTCCATAAAATTCACGCCGCAGAATGGTACAATTACAACAAATGCAGCTATTGTGGACGGAAAAATGCAGGTTTCCGTGTCTGATTCAGGCATAGGGATAAAACCCGAGGACCGTGAAAAAGTGTTTAAAGAATTCTGGCAGGCAGACAGCTCGTTTTCAAGAAAATATGAAGGCACAGGGTTGGGACTTGCTTTAACCAGGAGGATTGTTGAGATGCACGGGGGAAAGATTTGGCTCAAAAGTGAATATGGGAAAGGGAGTACTTTTTATTTTACGATTCCAGTAACAAAATCTCAAAGAATCCTGCATCCGGAGGATGAGATGGCTACGGTATGTCCCATATGCGGCGAGGAGGTAGGGGATGAAGGAACACATGTGCATAAGCTGTCCCCGGTAGTAACAAAAGGAAAAAAAACTATTCTCGTTATAGAAGATAATCGTATGTCTGCCAATCTCCTTACCTTATATTTAACGAATGCCGGATATAACGTCGTTGTAACGGCAGACGGAGTAGGTGCAGTTGAAAAGGCGAAACAATGCAACCCGTTCCTGATTACGCTTGACATTTTGCTGCCGGGAATTGACGGATGGGAAGTCATTTCTAAACTGAAGGGCGATAAAGATACCGCTCACATACCGGTAATAATCGTTTCAATCTTTGACAACAAAGAACTTGGGTACAGTCTGGGTGCTGCTGAATATCTGATAAAACCTGTAGGCAGAAAACAGCTAGTAGATGCAGTAAATGCGGTTGCCAATACCTTAAAAACAAAAGAAGAACCAGTGAAAATTCTCGTGGTGGACGATGACGAGAAGGCGGTCAAACATATAACCACTATTCTAAAAGAAAAGGGGTGTGATGTTTTAAAGGCGTACAGCGGCGAAGCAGGCATCAACCTCGCTTTAGAAAAGCACCCTGATATTATCATCCTGGACCTGATGATGCCGGGCATGAGCGGATTTGAAGTCATAGAAATATTAAAAGCACATCCGGTTGCAAAAGAAATCCCTATTATTATTTGCTCCGCAAAGGATATTACCCCGGAAGAGAAAAAAGAATTAAACGGCAACATACTGGCCTTAATTCAAAAGGGAAGTCATACTGAGGAGGATCTCCTTATGGCAATCAGGAAAATAGAGCAAACCCACCATAAAGGATAGTGGTACCCCTATAATAAAATGAAACATCCATAAGCCGTTGCTCACAAGGGGAGATAAAACTTCCACTAGTCGAAGGCTCACAAAAGGGCATGAAAAATTTTATTTTTAAACAGCCAAATTCATTTTCGAAAGAAAATTACTATACAACCGATATATCGGGAAGGGGACAATGAATGTCGAATAAAAACGTAATGGTAGTAGAAGATAATGAAAAAAACAGAAAATTGATACGCGTCGTGCTTAAAGCAAAGGGATATAATGTCATCGAAGCAACTACCGGCGAGGAAGCATTAAGTTTGTTGAAAGAACAAATACCGGATATCATTCTTATGGACATACAACTTCCAGGGATTGACGGGCTGACACTGATACGGCAAATCAAAGCCGATGCCGGTAAAAAAGATATTCCCATAATAGCGGTAACTGCCCATGCAATGAAGGGGGACCAACAAAAGATACTGGATACGGGTTGTGACGCATATATGAGCAAACCTATTGATACAAGAGAATTGCCTCTTACTATAGAAAAATATTTAAAAAAATAAATAGTCTGTTCAGAACACAGAAAAAAGGACTTTGTAGTTGCTATTCCTGTATTTTGACAGGCATTACTTTTATCAGAAAGAGAACACGGGTATTCTATGGCAAAAATACTGGTAGCCGATGATATAACACAAAATGTCAAACTGCTGAGGGTTATTTTAACAGCATTCAAATATGAAGTAATCGAAGCATATGACGGAGAAGAGGCTTTAAACAAGGCAAGAACGGAAAACCCCGATTTAATTTTGCTTGACATAATGATGCCTAAGATTACCGGATACGAAGTTTGTAAAAAATTACGCGCGGATGAGGCCACAAAAAACATCCCGATAATAATGATTACCGCTTTGCATGAAATGGACGACCGCATTAAGGGGATTGAGGCAGGTGCGGATGATTTTATCAGCAAGCCCTTCAACAAAACAGAACTCCTTGCAAGGGTAAAATCATTGCTTCGTCCGAGAACTGTGGCAGGCAGGGAGGATGAATCTGAAGTACTCAACATAATACTGGCAAATATAGATGAAGGCGTTGTTGTGGTCAACGGTCAGTGGGAAATTAAAAATATTAATCAAACCGCACAGCAACTATTGCAAATCCCAGGAACGGAGCAAAAGGACATGCTTGCCTGCCTCTCTCAAATGGAGCTGACAACGCCCGTTGATACGCTTGCCAACGCACAGGAAAAAGACACAAATTTTCAGATATCCATTTCCAAAGGACAAACGCCGGTAAAAATAAACGCCCGATTAATAAAGATTTTCGATGCAGATAAAAAGTTGTCAACCGGTGTACTGATTATGAAGAATCCATAGAGAAAAAGAAGATAACTAAAATGACTACATTATTTGAAGATGGCTTGCACGGTCTTAACAAGCAACATCTTTCCATGCTCATACATAGCATAGAACATGGCTCAAGATCCGTTATCGTTACCGACGTAAAGGGCTGTATCCAATATGTCAATCCTGCCTTTGTTAAAATAACCGGATATGCCAAAGAAGAGGCCATTGGAAAAAATCCACGCATATTAAAATCCGGAGAAACCCCTCAGGGACAGTACAAACAGCTCTGGGAAACCATTGTCTCCGGAAACGAATGGGAGGGGGAATTCCACAACCGGAAAAAGACCGGAGAATATTATTGGGTCTTTGCAACCATTTCCCCAATGAAGAACGAAGAAGGGGCCATTACCCATTTCGTTGCAATTCAAAGAGAAATCACTGAACGCAAGCGTAAAGAAGTACGCTTCAATGCGTTTGTCAAAAACACGGCGGACGCCCTTATTGCCATCGATGAACAGGGCGTTGTTGAACTATTTAATCCTGCCGCAGAAAAGATGTTTGGTTATAAAAAAGAAGAGGTTGTTGGCGAAAACGTTATTATGCTAATGCCGGAATCATACCGCAAAAAACATGAAGATGGGTTAAAAAGATATTTGAACACGGGAAAGGCCAGAATACTTGGCACAGGGCCTATCGAACTGGAAGCACTGCGAAAAGACGGAACGGCTTTCCCTATAGAATTAACGATAGGAGATGCCCGCCTGGATGAATATTTTACCTTTATTGGCATTATCCGCGATATTACCGAGCGCAAATGGGCGGAACAGAAATTGATACACTCTATGGAAGAATTGTCCCGTTCCAACGCAGAACTTCAGCAATTTGCCTATGTCGCATCGCATGACCTGCAGGAACCGCTGCGTATGATTACCAGTTATACCAAACTACTGGAGCGCCGTTATAAAGACAAACTTGATTCCAATGCCAACGAATACATTGCCTTTGCAGTGGACGGCGCAATGAGGATGCAACAGCTCATTAATGACCTGCTGGCATATTCGCGTGTGACTTCCCGATGCAGGAATTTTGAACCTGTTAATTGCACGGAGGTGTTTAACCGTGTTGCCAAAAACCTTAAAATAGCCATTGAGGAAAGTGGGGCTGCAATAACCCAGGATCACTTGCCGGTTGTAATGGCCGATCCATCTCAGCTCACACAATTATTTCAGAATCTTATTGGCAACGCCCTTAAATTCCGCGGCGAAGCGCCTCCGCGTGTACATATTTCTGCAGAGAAAAAAGAGAGTGAATGGATATTCTCTGTCAGCGACAATGGTATCGGAATAGACCCGCAGTATTACGATCGCATATTCATTGTTTTCCAGAGATTGCATGGCAAAGAAGACTATCCAGGATCCGGGATAGGGCTTTCCATTTGCAAAAAGATCGTTGAACGCCATTCCGGACGGATATGGTTAAAATCAGAGCCGGGGAAAGGCGCTACATTTTATTTCTCACTGCCCGTAAGAAATTAATTCAAAGGATAGTACCTTACTGGTAATTTCTTTGCACACTTCCATTCGCCAGTGCGTGCTTTTTGGCAAAATATTTAATGGTAAAATCCGAAATTCTAAATTTCAATTTTCAAATATTTAAAAACCCGGTTTTTTAAAAAACTAAAGTGTTACGGTTTTGTTCATTGGGATTTTGTATTTTGGAATTTGTTTCGTGCTTCGTATTTTTTATCTCGTGATTGTTTGGTTCTGGCGATGACAGCGTAGGAATTTCAATGTTAATGTAGAGACGCATTGCATGCATCTCTACATTGACATCAATAACAGAATAAAGTCGCTGCTAAAGGCAGCCTAATTTATGGAGATGATTCATATATGCATACTTTATCAAATATCAGGCCTGTTGAAATTCTGCTGGTGGAAGATAATCCGGGCGATGTTCGCCTTACGCAGGAAGCCCTCGAAGAAAGCAAGTTGTACAATAATCTCACGGTAGTTACCGACGGTGTTGAGGCGATGAGATGCCTCCGCAAGGAAGGTAAATACGCTGATGCAACAAGGCCCGATATCATCCTGCTGGATTTGAATTTGCCAAAAAAGGATGGCCGCGAGGTGCTTGCAGAAATTAAAACTGATGAAAAACTGAAATTAATTCCTATTGTAATCCTGACCACATCAAGCAACGAGGAAGATATACTTAAGTCGTATGGCCTCCATGCGAACTGTTACGTAACCAAACCTGTTGATTTTGATGAATTCATAAAGATTGTGCAGGCTGTCCATAATTTTTGGTTTAGTATTGTGAAACTCCCCGCAGAATAAAAGAGATGCTATTGTTATGAAAAATGAAATAAAGGTGCTTTTGGTAGAAGACAACCCTGGCGACGTATACCTGGTTAGGGAAATGCTGGATGATATACAAAGCGTATCCTTCAGCCTTGAGTGCGCCTACCGCCTTTCTTCCGCATTGCAGAAACTGGAAAATGATTTTATAGACGTTATTCTCCTGGACCTTTCACTGCCTGACAGCCAGGGATTAAAAACATTCTGTTCAATACAAGCACATGCTTCAAGAACGCCAATTGTTGTGTTAAGCGGACTTGGCGATGAAGAGGTCGCAGTTGAAGCATTGAAGAAGGGTGCGCAGGACTACCTGATTAAAGGGAAAATAGACGGAGATTCACTTGCCCGCACCATGCGCTATTCCATGGAACGTAAGCAGATCGAACTGGAACTGCAGGACGGAAAACAGCGCTATAAACGACTTGTGGAAATACTGCCCGATATTATCTATAGAATTGACGCAAACGGCTATTTTACCTTCATAAATGAAGCCGTGCAGGTCTTTGGCTATGAGCCTGACGAACTCATCGGCAAACATTTTAGTGAACTGATACACCCTGATGACTTGAAAAAAGTAAGTCGCTCCGAAGTGCTGTCAGAATATTCAGGAAAGACAAGCGACTACAAAACCACGCCTAAATTGTTTGACGAACGAAGAACCGGACAAAGAAAAACCACAGGTTTGCAGATACGGGTAAAATCAAAGAAATCCCCGGAGTACATGGAATACACCATTCAGATTATAAAATGGCCCAAAAAGCATGAAAAGATCATTGAGGTTGCCGCTACAGGACATTACGACTCCGATATTATGAAGAACGATAAGCGATTCGTCGGAACCGTCGGCGTAATAAGAGATATTACCGGGAGTAAACACGCGGAGGAAATGATCTGTACGTTGTCCCTTGCCGTTGAACAAAGCCCGGCAATGATTGCCGTCACCGATACGGATGGCCGCATTGACTATATTAACCCGAAGTTCTGCAAAGTGACCGGCTTTGAACCGGAAGAAGTTCTGGGAAAAAATCTGATAGACATCATACAGCCCGGCGGTGAATCTTTATCCATGGCGGATAAAACGTTGTGGAAAGCAATCACCTCGAAAGGAGAATGGAAGGAAGCATTTTCCAGCAGGAAAAAACACGGAGAACTCTTTTGGACATCACTGTCTCTTTCCGCTATCAAAAGCAATGAAGGATTTATTTCCCATTATCTCGCAATTATGGAAGATATCACAGAGCATAAACAGGCGGAAGAAAGAATCCATTATCTGGCGTACTACGATTCACTGACTGCTTTGCCAAACAGGGAATTATTTCACGACCGTCTTAATATGGCAATAATACACGCTCATCGCAAACAACAAATGCTGGCAGTGGCATTCATTGATATCGACAGATTCAAAAAAGTCAACGATACACTGGGGCATAGCACAGGAGACCGCCTCCTGAAGATAATCGCAGACAGATTAAAAAGCTGCATACGCGAAGAAGATACGGTCAGCCGTCAGGGAGGAGACGAATTTGTGCTATTATTGACGGAAATTTCCAGGATGGAAGATGCAAATGACGTCACACAGAGAATTTTAAAGAAATTAAAAGAGCCGGTAATCATAGACGACCATGATCTCTGCATTAGCGCCAGTATTGGAATCGCCCTGTATCCGGGTGACGGCACAACAGCGGAAGCATTGCTGAAAAATGCCGATTCCGCCATGTACATTTCAAAGGAAAGCGGCAGGGACAACTATCATTTTTACTCCTCAACTGTGCAGGAAAAAGCCTACGAGCAGCTCCTCGAAGAAATGTACCTGCGCCGTGCCCTGGAGAACAGGGAGCTGGTTTTATACTATCAGCCGCAGGTGAATATTGCTACAGGGCGATTGGTTGGCATGGAAGCCCTTTTGCGTTGGAAACATCCTAAAAAAGGATTGATTTCCCCCGCAGAATTTATACCATTGGCGGAAGACACCGGGCAAATCGTGCCTATCGATTTCTGGGTGTTGCACACGGCCTGCAAACAGAACATGGCATGGCAAAGAGCCGGCCTCCCTTCCGTACCCATAGCGGTAAACATTTCAGGACATACTTTTGGACGCGAAAACCTGATAGATTTTGTGAATAACGTCTTACATGATACCCGTATGTCTCCCGATGCCCTTGATCTTGAGATCACGGAAGGTATTGCCATCCAAAACCTGCAAACCACCATTTACAAACTGAATAAATTGAAAAGCCTCGGGATTCAGATCACTATTGATGATTTTGGTACGGGCTTTTCCTCTTTAAGCTATCTCAGTAAATTCCCTATACAAAAACTCAAAATTGGCATGACATTTATTCATAACCTACATAAAGACCCGACTAATTCAGCGATTGTAAAAGCAGTTATCGCCATGGCAAAAAGTCTTCAACTTACGGTAATTGCTGAGGGCGTAGAGACAGATGAACAATTTGAATTTCTCCAGGGGCTGCAATGCGATGAATTCCAGGGCTATCTTTGCAGTAAAGCAGTGACGTCAGAAGAAATGGGAAGGTTTCTGGCAAAAAATGCCGGGAAGTTACTTTAAATTTATGTTTAGGAATTTCAATATTTTTATAGAGACGCATTGCAAGCGTCTCCCCGTTTACTATACCGGCCGCATTCCCGATTTTTTGTGCAACTATTAAGCGTAAACATTACACGACTCCAGGCGGGTTCAGGTTACAAATCTGAACCCGCGAATGTAGTTTCCATTGCCATTACGTTCCCAAACAGATACTTCACTATGTTCAGGACAAGATTTGAGAACGAGTTGTGCTTCGGTAGTTTAATAGATTACGCTGAATAGTTCTTTTTTGTAACCGTTCAGAGGGGTCAGGACGACACAACCCTGACAGGGTTCAGAACCATGTCAGGGTTAACACTACGGCAACGTTTCATTAAAACATGGCAAAAGTTACAAAAAATCAGGAATACCCCCCATTTTTCTTGGTATTGTGTTTGCCATGTTCTACTTTGGAACCCTGTAAGGGTTGTTTCGTACGGAGCCGATTTTGCGCCAGAGTTTCTATATCAACAGTTATGCCTTAACTACGCGCTTAAGCCGACGCCAAAAACTTAAAGCGGCTCTGGTAAGCGGAAAAACAATAGCGTAAAATGTAACTTCTCAATAAGTTGAGGTTTTTATAATAATTTCTACAGTCTACAGTAGGCAATCCACAATTTGCCGACTGTACGTATTCCCAAAAAATTGATACCGTGTTATTATAAAATAAGGGCATCTTATGAGAGTGGCAGTATATGAAAAATTTGCTCAACCATTGACTATTCAAGAGGTGCCTGATCCAGCGCCTGAGAAAACCGGCGTGGTGATTCGCGTGGGAGCTACCGGAATGTGCCGGAGTGACTGGCATGGATGGATGGGACACGATCCCTGCATTCGTTTGCCACATGTTCCCGGACACGAAATTGCAGGTGTTGTTGAAGAAACCGGGAAGGAAGTGTCACTGTGGAAGAAGGGAGACAGGGTGACCCTTCCGTTTGTGTGCGGATGCGGTGCATGCCCGCAATGCGCTTCTGGGAATCATCAGGTTTGTGACCGTCAGTCTCAGCCGGGATTCACCCATTGGGGTTCTTTTGCGCAGTACGTGGCAATCGATTATGCAGATGTTAATTTAGTACAGTTACCGGAAGATATTGATTTCGTAACCGCGGCGAGCCTCGGATGCCGCTTCAGCACTTCGTTTCGCGCAATTGTTGCACAGGGGAAGGTTTCAGCCGGGCAGTGGGTTGCTGTGCATGGATGCGGAGGCGTTGGTTTGTCGGCAATTATGATTGCAAGCGCCCTGGGGGCGAATGTTGTGGCGGTTGATATACAAAAAGAGAAACTTGATTTTGCCGGATCGGTTGGAGCTGTTGCGTTGGTGAATGCCGGGGAGGTGGAGGATGTGGCAGGAGCTATATTGGACATAACAAAAGGCGGGGTGCATGTTTCTGTCGATGCGCTTGGAAGTTCAAATACATGCTTTAATTCAATAGCTACTTTAAGAAAACGGGGGAAACATCTCCAGGTCGGACTGATGCTGGCGGAACACCGGCATCCCCCTATACCCATGGACAAGGTGATCGCAAATGAACTCGAAATACTGGGATGTCATGGAATGCAGGCGCATGAATACGGCGCTATGTTGGAGATGGTTTGCGAAGGGAAATTACGTCCGGAAAAATTGATTGGAAAAACAATCGGCCTTGAGGATGCGGCGCGTGAACTTCCAGACATGAACCGCTTCGGGTCTGTTGGTGTGATAGTAATAAATGAGTTTTAAAGGTAAGTGTAATACTATATGGTAAAAATATCCAATAAGGTAACCATTCCGATAGACGAAATATCGATGCACCCAATTCGTGCGCAGGGTGCGGGAGGGCAGCATGTCAACAAGGTTGCCACTGCTGTTCAGTTGCGCTTCGATATCAATGCGTCGTCGTTGCCTGATTTTTATAAAGAAAGGCTTTTATCGCTGAGTGACCGCCGTATTTCAGGAGAAGGGGTGATCGTTATCAAGGCGCAGAAATATCGCAGCCAGGACAAAAATAAAGAGGATGCGCTCAACCGGCTGCGGGATTTTATAAAAAGTGCGGTTATTGTGCAAAAAAAACGGAAGCCCACGAAACCTAAAAAAGCTGCAAAGGAAAAGCGTTTGGAAAGTAAGACGAATCGTGGACGATTGAAGATATCGAGAAAACCAGTGGAGTATTAAAATGCATTTGCCTGTGGGGCTGATTTTTTGCAGTTTGCGTTTTTATCAGTACTGAACGAAGTAGGCATCTTTAAAGGTACTCCCTTTATAGTTGATGCCTCTGATCTTTTCCCTAAGTTTTTTTGCCTCATCCGTAGAAACATCGGCAAAATCACCAACGTCCACCGACAATAGCTTGCCGTATTGATATATCCTTGCTTTATGGATGCCATTGCTTTGCAGATATGCTATCAGTTCTTCCGCGCCTTTTTTATTCTTTTCTATGTTCTGCAGGGTAACTATCCGGAGACTCCACATGTTATTTTGGGGTGCGGCGTCTGTTAGAATGGAAGTCTCTTCTGTTTGGGGTGACTGGCTATCCTGCGCTTGTTGTAGTTGCGCTGAAGACATGTTTGCTTCTTCAGATACCGGCTTCATTTTGCGGAATTCTTCCGATAAGGTGTTGATAGTTTGCAATATGCCTTGATTTATACTGCCCATTTTGCCGACTGATTTGGCGAGTTCCGCAATGTCTTTGTTGTGTTTTTGGGTTGCATGGTCAACCATGTCTTCCATCACGCTTATTTTGGCGTCATAACCGGCAAAGCGACGGCTATTGTCTCTGCTGGTTTTGCCCGTGAAAAAAAGCATAAATAAAAAAGCAACTATTGCCTGAGATGCGAGTATGGCCGCCACTTTTATTGCAATTCGTTTAAGGCGGTTTCCCTCTTCGTTGATTCCTCGTATTTTGTTAATAAAATGCATATCGGATACCGGGGTTATTTTATGGTTTCTGTTGATAAACGGTAATAGTTTTGTATTTTGAAAATTCTAAGTAAAGTGAAACGTAACCCGGCAGGCCATGTTGTTTTCCCCTGACGGACACCTGATAACCGGACGATACACGTCACTATCCAATTCATTATTGGGAAGTATGGTACTACATGAGAATACGCAAGTCAATGCGTTTTATGTATTTGGACAGTGCAACGCAAAAAACTTCTAAAAATCGTATCTGATTGCTAAGGAAACACACAATATTTTGCCAAAACAGGAAGGGGTAAGTGTATGAATAGATGCTTTCAAAACGTTATACTTGGTGCAATTTTCGTATCTGTGGCGGGAGGTTCTGTCTGTGTAATGGCGCGGGATGCGGCTACTTACCTGACGAATAAAATCAAACCCGCGGTTGTTTCTCTCACGTCTTTCGATAAAGACGGGAATGAGTTTAATCAGGGGGGTGGGTTCATTATAAATGAGCGAGGCGATATTATTACCCATAGTAAAGTATTCATGGATGCGCATAGTATTCGGGTTAAAAACTTTCAGGGCAATAGCTATTCCGTAACAAAAATTCTTGCGGAGGATAAAGAAGGCGGCCTTGTGCAATTGGCAATCGACAATTTTGAAAGCAGGGCGTCTCCTTTGCCGTTGACCATGATCCTGCCCGGTGTAAATGAACAAATCATGGTGATAAATAATTCATTCGATTCAGGACATTTTGCGGTGACTGGAGTTGTCTCCGGGGTTTCTGAAATTCCGTTGTTCGGAACTATAATAAGGATAAAGGCGTCGTTTCCGCTTAGTTGCATTGGAAGTCCTGTGGTAAATATGAATGGTGAAGCCGTGGGTATTATGGCCTTCATTTCTACCGGTGGGGAAGGTTACGCTCTTGCCTGCGAAAGGCTTAAAAGCCTTGTTCCGGTAAAGGAGCAATCATTTTCTGAAAGGAGAGGTTTGGGGGAGATTTCCGAAGAGGCATTTTATGGGGAAGGAATTTTCCTTATCGGAAATGAAGAATATGAAAAGGCAATTTCCTTATTGGAAAAGGCAATAACTAAAGACAGGAACTATGCCCATGCATACTTTCAGATTGGTTACTGTAAAAATAAGCTTGGCAATTATCCCGATGCAATAAAAAACCTGAAACAGGCGGTTCGTTTGAAACCGGAATTTCCGGAAGGGCACTTCCAGCTTGGCATGGCATATTTTATGCAAAAACAATATAAGGGGGCGGTTGAATCTCTCCTTGATGCGGTGCGCAGCAATGCGCAATTTTTTGAGGCATATTTCATGCTTGGTTTAGCCTACACGGCTCTTGAGCGGCATCGTGACGCCATTGAGGCATACTGGCAAGCCATTGGTATTAACAAGGATGTTCCGGAAGTACATTTTCATCTGGGTATGGCATATTTGCAAACAAAAAATAAGCTAATGGCATATGAGGAATATAAAGTACTTAAAAATATGAACAAGCATCTTGCATCAAAGCTTTTTAAGATGATTTATCAATGAGGCCGGGCTTCACTTCATACCTTCATACCTGAGGATGCGTTATTTACCCGGATTTAAATGAAAGAAAGCCTGCCATGCGAATGCGTAAAATACTCATTGTTCACGAAACCAGGATATTGCGAACATTACTCAAAACATACCTTATCTCCGCGCTTAATGATGTTGTTATCATCGAGGCGCCTTCCGCAGCAGAAGCTTTGGAAAAATTTAAAGAACAAAAATTCGAGGTAATTATTTGCGGTATGCAATTTAAACAAGCAAACGGCATTGCTCTTTTCAAAGAGTTAAAAAATGAGGAAATAAACAAAGATACGCCCTTTATTATTGTGACTTCCACAGGTTCGAAAGAAAATGATATTCAGCATTATTTTTTATCTCCCTTTACACCTATAGAATTAAGGGAAAAAATCAATACGGTTTGCGACCCACGTCAATGGTGTGCGCACGACAGTATAAGTATGCCGGATGCCAAGGCCATAATCCACGTTAATAATGACCCCATTGATGCAGGCATAATCAATGCGATAACACCTGCACAAAATCTTACAACGACTTGCTGAACAGCACCCATCTCACCGTTATATTCCCTCCCCGGTTTGATAACATACAAATAAAAATCTTATGGTGTAAGCTCCTCCGGGTAAATGTCTTTCGCTGGGATGAAGTATACTTTCCGAAGTGTACTCCGGAGCATATGAGGGTTGTTTGGCAGATAATAAAAATATCTGATGAAGATAAAGAAAAATTTGAAGAAATCTGCAGAAAAATCCAAAAAGAGCATAAGAGTATAGATGAGATCAAAAAACACTAAAAGAATTACAAAAACTCTTTTTTTATGCTGGTAACAATTGCTTCCGGGGATTGAATAATGTCGACAACGAAGGCGTCTTCCGGTTCTTCCAACGTTTCAAACTGGCTTAAAAGAAGGTTTTCGTTCAAAAAATGCCCCTTCCGCCTATTTAACCTTTGACATATGAGTTCCCGTTCCCCTTTTAAATATACAAACCGGACAGATTCATGCTTATCTGCCAAAAACCTGCGATATGATTGCTTGAGGGCAGAACAGGCAATAACGGCATGCTCTTTCTTTGCTATTGTTTTTTCAATGATTTTTTGCAAGACCTCTAACCATGGCATTCTTTCTGCATCTGTTAAGGCAATTCCCTTTTTAAGATTTTCAATATTTGAAGGAGGATGATAATCATCGCCGTCGTAAAATGTCCATCCAAGATCATCGGCAAGAATACGCCCGATTGTTGTCTTGCCGGAACCCGATACACCCATTAAAATAATAATCATGTACCTGTTTCGTCTGTAGTAAAAAACAATAGTGACCGGATATCAAAGGGTGTTTTTTTCGTCATAATATTACTCCTCATTTTTTAATACTTCCGCCGCAAGGTTAGGTCATAGACTTGGGAGATAATAATGTATCCACCTGCGCTTTCGTAAGTATCTTTTTCTCGAGGATAATTTCCTTTACAGACCGCCCGGTTTTCATAGACTCCTTCACTACTTCCGCAGCATTTGCATAACCAATAATTGGGTTTAATATCGTAACAATCCCCAAACTTTTCACTGCATAATCCTCACACTTCTCCTTATTTACGGTAATCCCCCGCACACATTTTTCATCAAACACTTTCACGGCGTTTGTAAGGATTAAAATAGAATCCAGTATTTTATGCTGAATCAACGGCATCATGACGTTTAATTCAAATTGACCCGCCTGTGCTGCAAGCATGATTGATGTGTCGTTGCCAATAACTGAAAAACACACCATCGTTAACATTTCCGGAATAACGGGATTGACCTTGCCTGGCATAATAGAAGATCCGGGTTGTACCGCAGGCAGGTTAATTTCCGCCAGTCCCGTATTTGGCCCGGAATTCATCAGCCGCAAATCATTAGCGATGCGTATCAGCTCCACGGACAAAGCGCGAAGCGCCCCGGAAAATTCCACAAACGGCCTGTTGCTTTGCATGGCTTCAAAACGGTTTTTTGATGCGACAATATCAAGTCCGGTAATCTCTCTCAGATATTCAATCATCTTCGGTATATACCCTGGAGGTGTATTGATGCCGGTACCCGCAGCGCTTCCCCCTATGCCTGATTCCTTCAATGATTCACCTGCCTTTTCAATACCCATGTTTGCTTTCCGCAAAGATTCTTTATACCCGGAAAATTCCTGCCCCAGACGAATGGGAACAGCGTCCTGCAGGTGTGTGCGGCCTGATTTCACAATAGTGTCAAATGCCTTTGCTTTAAGGTCAAATGAATCCGTTAAATCAGATACATTTGCAATCAGTTTTCTTGATGAAAGCAACGCGGCTATGCGCATGGCGGTGGGATATACATCATTTGTGGATTGTCCGCAGTTTACGTGGTCATTTGGATGAACAAGAGAGTAGTCGCCTTTTTCCCCGCCCAGCATTTCAATCGCAATATTGGCAATTACTTCATTCACATTCATATGGTGTGATGTCCCTGCCCCTGCCTGATAAACATCAACACAAAACTGTTCCTGAAACTCGCCTTTCAATATGCGGTCGCATGCTTCAGTAATCGCCTCGCCAATTTTTCTGTCAAGGCGCCCTGTTTCGCTATTTACCATGGCAGCGGCCTTTTTGACGTAAACAATTGCAGTGGTAAAAATTGGCTGGGACGTACTGTCACTAATTGGAAAGTTTTCGATAGCCCTTGCTGTTTGTACGCCATAATAGGCATTCGCAGGTATTTTCATCTCGCCCAGATAATCTTTTTCTTTTCGAAACGATATTGTTTGTTTATCGCTCATTTTGAAATTATAAGGATTTCTCAAAAAACTAAAGTGTTACCAACTATTACCCATACGGTGAAATGCAATGATTTCCCTCTTGCCGTCATTTAAGGAAGAATCTTCGCAACTGCCTGCCAAATCGTATCTGCAATGACATGCTCCGGCAATAAGGTGTTGTTTTTTGTGCAATCAACGGTTTTCCAATTAGGTTTCCCCTTTGCAATTTCTATAAAAGTTTCCTGTGCGGATTTCATATGATGCATATCTTCTTCGTGGATGTCTTTTTTTGCACCGGCAAGATATTCGCGTTGCCCTTTCTTTTCTACAAGGAAATAGGCAATTTCTGCAGGTACATAAAGCAGTATACTGAGATGCGGACGTGGGATTCCAAAAACTGTATGTTCCAGTTGGTCCAACCATTGGAAGAATTGTGCCCTTTCTTCCGAATTCTTTATTTTTCCACCCTGATGAGCCATATTATCACACACATACCGGTTCGATATAATTATTTTCCCTGCATCAATCCATGTCTGTATCTGATCTTTTTTTTCAAAGCGATCCCCTGCGTAAAGGATAGAGGCAAGGTACGGGCTTACAGCATCCGCTGCGCCGAAGCTACCCCTTAAATATTTTGCAACCATTTCGGCAAAGAAGGTCTTGCCGTATTGGGGGAAATCGATAGTCGCCACGGGATATCCCTCTTTAAGCAATCTTTCGTAAAGAAGTTTTGTTTGAACCGTTTTGCCGCTTCCGTCAATACCGGTAATAACGATAAGTTTTCCCTGCATAATACATTCTCCGTATTGTGCCATTTTTATAATGGTCTTCTATCGTTTTGTGGAAAATATTTTGCTACTCCGGAATAATCATCCTTTGATAACACACAACGGTTTCAACTGCGCAACTTTCTTGCTGATGCCTGCGTGTTGCACGACATCCACTACCTTCGTCACATCCTTGTATGCATCAGATAGTTCCTCCTCCAGAGTAGCGCGGCTGTCTGCGCGGACGAGTATCCCTTTTTCTTTCAGTTCCTGTGCGATACTCCGGCCCTTGGCCACCTTTGTAGCCTGATTTCTGCTCATGACCCGCCCCGCCCCGTGACACGTACTGCCGAAGGTATCGGAATATGCCTTCTCCGTGCCGACAAGCACATAGGAACAACGTCCCATGTCGCCCGGTATGAATACCGGCTGGCCTACTGCTTTGTATGCGGCAGGAGTGTCGGGGTGGTTTGGAGGAAATGCGCGGGTAGCGCCTTTCCGGTGAACACACAGCCGCTTTTTCTGCCCATTCACGAGATGGTCTTCAAATTTGGCGATATTGTGACAGGCATCATACACCAGCGATATCCTGGATTCCTTAGGACTTACGTGCAATGCCCTCTCAAAGGATTCCCTAACCCAGTGGGTAATCATCTGCCGGTTGGCAAAGGCATAATTGGCTGCACAGGCCATTGCTGCAAAGTAATCCCGCCCTTCCGGAGAATTAATCGGAGCGCAGCATAGCTGCCGGTCAGGCAGTTCAATATTATATTTTCCGGATGCTCTAATCATTACTTTAATAAAGTCATCACACACCTGATAACCCAATCCCCTGGACCCCGTGTGTATCATAATAGTAATACCGTCCTTTTCGAGCCCTAACGTGCGGGCAATTTTTTCGTCGAAAATCTCCGATACGTAGCCAACTTCGACAAAGTGGTTGCCGGAACCGAGGGTGCCTAACTGTGCCAGCCCCCGCTCAATTGCCCTGGTGGAAACCAGTTCCGGATCTGCTCCAAAGATGCATCCCTTTTCTTCGATATGTTCTAAATCTTCTTTTGATCCATAGCCGTGAGAAACCGCCCATTGTGCGCCGTTTTTGAGTACATTTTTTACTTCATGTTGTGATAGTTTCAAATCCTTGCGATGCGACCCCACGCCGGAGGGAATGTTGACAAACAGGCTATCAACAATGGACTCCAGTTTGCCGGAAATCTCCACTCGACACAATCCCGTTTTGAGCAATCTTACCCCGCAGTTAATGTCGTAGCCTACTCCTCCAGGGGATACCACGCCATCCTCCATATCAAACGCAGCCACACCACCGATGGGGAAGCCGTATCCCCAATGAATATCGGGCATTCCAAGTGAATGACCAACTATTCCAGGTAGACATGCGACATTTATTACCTGTTGCAGACTTTCGTCTTTTTGTATTTCCTTCATCATCGATTCGTCGGCATATACGATGCCATCCACGTGCATCTTTCCTTCTCTGAGAATACGCCAACGGTAATCATCTATCTTTTGTATTTTGTAGTTGCGTTCATTCATAATATCTCCGGTTTTTCTTTTAATGATAATAATTGAAGCTTACTCTGGTTTTAAGAGCAGATTTATCTGGCTATAAATCGAAAATAACACGTGCTCTCCAGCGGCTGTTTTCTTGTTTTATTACCAGATTATGATGGGTTACTGCCTTTATCGCTGTTTTAATAACGTGCCTCTTTTCATCCAATAGTTCGCCATGTATTGTTGCCTTTAACTGAAGGTCATTCATATCGTTAATGTAAAATTCTTTAAACAGCATATTTTTTATTTCATGCAAATATAATAATTCGCTCAGCCAGTTTACGAGCAATTGTTCTTTGTCAATTCCATCCACAGCAATGATACGTGTATCTTTTTTTTCGACAGTGGAGAGATCGGCGATTATATCAAACATGGCGAATGCGGCATTTGAGAATAATTGCGGCATTGTATCTCCGAAGATATCAATACCGATGTCTGCAGTATGATCTATTAATTTGTATTTAAGCATGATAGTAAGATTGATTTTACATTGTTGTTGTGTAAAAATTTTTGGTTGCAGCGCAGCCGTGTTGTGCCAGATAAAAAGAATTTTTACGGCGATACAAAATCGTGTTCCGGATGCCGTATGGTAAGTACCGGGCAGGACGCTTTCCGCACCACTTTTTCCGCAACACTGCCCATAAAGACATGCGCCAAACCTGTTCTGCCATGAGTGCCGAGCACAATGAGATCCGTATTGTACTCCTTTGCCGTCCTGATAATTTCTGCAAACGGAACACCCTGGACAACGACCGCTTCTACGGATATCTTGCCTTGTGTTTCTTCGTTTACCGATTTAAGCAGCCTGGATTTCAGCATATCAATCGTTTCTTCGTTTATAATATTTGTAGTAACAGGGATGTAGGGCAATTCAGGGTTATTTACGTCAAGAAATCGTGTATCCAATACATGCAGCAGGTAAAGTTTTGCCTGAAATTTTGTTGCAAGTTCTATTGCATAGGCCAGCGCTTTTTCCGAATAGATGGAATAATCCACCGGGCAAAGGATGTTGTTTATAGTAATCATGATTTAGGCCTTTCATTAAGGTTTTTGGGAAAGGACTACATCTATTGCCTCGTCTATTTTTTCAATATAGACGCATTGAATCTTTTCCCGGATTTCCTTGTCGATTTCTTCGAAATCGTCTTTGTTTTTCAATGGCAATACAATTGTTTTTACTCCCGCCCTTATAGCGGCGAGGATCTTTTCCTTTACCCCTCCTATAGGCAGCACGTTACCCGTTAAAGTAATCTCACCTGTGAGTGCAACCTCCCTTTTTGCAGGCCTGCAGGTAAGCAGCGAGATAAGTGCGATGCACATGGTAATGCCTGCTGACGGGCCATCCTTTGGTATTGCCCCAGAAGGTACATGGATATGTATTTCCGATGTGTCATAGAAGGTTTCGTCGATGCCCAGTCGTTTCGCATTACTACGAATATAGCTGAGCGAGGCGATGGCGGACTCCTGCATGATATCACCCAGTAAACCGGTGAGGGTGAGTTGTTTTTCGCCCCGCATCCTGGATACCTCTATGAAAATAATGTCGCCGCCTGTTTCAGTCCACGCAAGGCCTGTGACCACTCCAATTTTATCTTCTTCCTCGGTTACCTGGTAAAAGAATTTTCGTGGGCCAAGAAATTTTTCAACCGTTTCCGGGAGTATAATTTTTGTGACCTGAGCTTCTCCCACGATTTCTTTTGCGATTTTTCTGCAGATCGAAGCAATTTCCCTTTCTAAATTTCTTAAACCAGCCTCCCGTGTATATTCCAGAACAATTTTGGTTATTGCAGCATCCTGAAAGTCTACAGGATATTTTTCCAGGCCGTTTTCTTTTATTTGCTTCGGAATGAGAAACTGGTGTGCAATTTTCAGTTTTTCATCCTCGCTGTATCCTGAAAGATATATCACCTCCATACGGTCTCTTAATGCGACATGGACGGTATCAAGGATGTTTGCCGTAGTAATAAATAATACATCGGAAAGGTCAAAAGCCACGTCAAGATAATGATCAACGAAGCTGAAATTTTGCTCCGGGTCCAGCACTTCCAACAAGGCAGACGCCGGATCTCCTCTGAAATCTTCGCCAATTTTATCTATTTCATCGAGCATGAATATCGGATTGCATGCTCCCGCACGGCAGATTTCCTGCATGATACGACCAGGAAGGGCGCCGACGTAGGTGCGCCTGTGTCCCCTGATTTCTGCTTCATCTCTTATTCCTCCCAGAGAGATGCGGATAAACTTTCTGCCAAGCGCACGTGCGATGGATTTGCCCAGCGAAGTTTTGCCTGTTCCAGGAGGGCCGCAAAAGCAAAGGATCGGTCCCTTTAATTTTTCTTTCAATTTGTGCACAGCGAGAAATTCGAGTATGCGTTCTTTCACTTTTTTCAGGTCATAGTGGTCTTCATCTAGAATTTTTGACGCCTGGTTAATATCGAGATTATCTACCGTTTTCTTATTCCAGGGGATATTGATAAGGTAGTCGAGGTATGTGCGTGAGACGGTATACTCCGGTGATGCGGGATTTATATCCCTTAACCGCTCCAATTCTTTGGTGGCAACAAGTTCTACCTCCTTTGGCATTTCCGCCTTTTTGATATTTTCTTCCAGTTTGATGAATTCCGCCATATGGGGTTCGTCTTTACCCAGCTCTTTTTGAATTGCCTTCATCTGCTCTTTTAAAAAAAATTCACGTTGCGCCTTTAACATTTCCTTGGCGACTTCGTCGTTTATTTTACCTTTTAGTTCCCGTACCTGAATGTCTTTGTTGAGATAATGAAATACTATCCGCAACCGCTTCTGAGGATCAACCATTTCCAGAAGTTTTTGTTTTTCGTCAATGTGCAAGTCCAGATATACGGTGACAAGGTCGGCCATGATGGATGGATTGTTTATGGTATCAATCATCGGGATAATGTCCTTGGGAAGTGCTTTTCCCAGCATTGCGCTCAATTTGAAAAGCGTTTTGACGCTTTGTATTAATACGTCTATCGTTTCAGATTTTTCCGAGAACTCCCGGAGTTCTTCGATTTTTGCCGTGCAATACGGTTCAGTTTGCGTATATTCCGTTACTTTTATTCTCATAAGGCCTTCAACAAGGCATTTTATAGTATCGGAAGTGGATTCGAATATCCTGACAACCTTTGACGCCGTGCCAATATCATAAAAGTCTTCATGTCTCGGAGAGGCGACATGGTATTTTAATACGACGATACCGATACATTCATTTTTTGCATGGGCTTCATTTATAGCCGTTATGAGTCCTTTTCCATATAATTCTATTACACGGACAAGCCGGGGAAATACTATGTCCTCTTTTACCGGAATAATGCTAATTATTTCGGGCAAAGGGATGCTATCGCCATTCTTGTGTAAAGTAAAAGTCGTTTTTTCCATAGAGGGGTTAAGTGAGTTGTTAAATGTAACCTGCATTTTGCAAACCCTGTTGCATAATCAGGTTAGAAAAGGTAGAATTCCCATGGTATTAGAGAAGAAAAAAACATTTTAAAAAAATATGAGCCTGTTCGTTGTTGAATATAACACAAAAATACGGTCAAAAACAGCCAAAAAACAATACAGAAATGAGCGGAAAGGGATTTCCAATCTCGTTCCCAGGCCGGAACTCCGGAACGAGCATTTTTATTTTTTCGAAAACGAAAAGGATACTTTTGTCGTAATTCAGGATAAATCATACGAATGAATTTTGTACCGGAAAAGATAGATATACTTATTCAACTTGCGATTCGGGAAGATATTGGATCGGGTGATATCACAACGGAAAGTATTTTCCCCCCGGATTTAACGGGTGAAGGGGAATTCCTCGCAAAGGAAGATGGGGTCATCGCAGGGTTACCTGTCGTTGAGCGCTTGTTTTCAAAAATTGACAAAAATATTCTTTTAAAAAAGGGTATTTCGGAGGGGATGTTTGTCAAAAAAGGCGATGTTATAGCTTCCGTCAATGGCAATGTTCGTCCGATACTTTCCGGAGAAAGGATTGCTTTAAACTTCCTTCAGCGGCTTTCAGGTATTGCGACCCTTACTGCGCAATTTGTTGAAGAGGTGAAACCCCTGAAGGTGGCGGTTATGGATACAAGAAAAACAGCTCCCGGCTGGCGTTATTTGGAAAAATATGCCGTTGCTATCGGAGGGGGAGTTAATCATAGAATGGGTCTTTATGATCAGGTGCTGGTAAAAGATAACCACCTTGATTTTATGAAAAAAGAGTTGTTGGCGGAGGAAATTGCCGGTATCAGTGTCATCGAAAAAACGGTCTCAATGCTAAGGAGGAAAATAGGGAATCACGTTTTAATTGAAATGGAGACGCGAACGTTATCTGAGGTGGAAGATGCGATCAAAGCGGATGTTGACGTCATATTGCTTGACAACATGGACGCCGAAAAGATAAGGTCGGCTGTTTCGCTGGTCAAAAACGGGAAGTATTGTAAGGGAGCGCATCGTCCCCTTACGGAGGCCTCCGGGAATATTACATTAGACAATGTGAAATCAATAGCACAGACAGGCGTTGACCGGATTTCTATCGGGGCACTTACCCACTCGGCAAAGGCGCTGGATATTTCGTTAAAAATCTCCCTGCAGTGAGTGGTATTCTGTTATGGATGGTTAAATAGCGTCAACGCCAATATCTTTTCTGTAATAAACCCCCTCAAAAGACAAACGATCAATTGCGTCGTAAACAAACGTCCTTGCCTCCTTCAAATCCTTTCCCGTGGCGGTTATCCCCAATACACGCCCCCCGTTCGTTACAATATTGCCGTGAACGTTAGCGGTGCCGGCGTGAAATACCTGTATGTTTTTTAATGCTTTCACCGCTTGTAAGCCTGAAATAGGCAGCCCTTTCCTGTATTTGCCAGGATATCCTTTTGACGCCAATACCACGCAGACGGAATGGCTGTCGTACCATTCCAGTTCCGCTTTGTCCAATGTGTTGTTGCTTGCCGCCAGGAGAAGCGATGCCAGATCGCTCTTCATTCGTACCAGAAGCGCCTGTGTTTCCGGGTCTCCAAACCTTGCGTTAAACTCAAGCACTTTTGGCCCCGCATTGGTTAGCATTAGCCCCGCATAAATGATGCCACTGTAAGGGCGGTTTTCTCTCTTCATGGCATGGATGATTGGCACCAATATGTTTTCCTCGACATAACGCTGCATCTCATTTGTAATGAGATGCGAGGGGGAATAGGCGCCCATACCCCCTGTGTTTGGGCCTTTATTTCCCTCGTAAATTGCTTTATGATCTCTTGCGGAAGAAAGCGGGATAATTGTTTGTCCGTCGGTAATAGCAAGGATTGACACTTCTTCTCCATGTAAACATTCCTCAATCACCACCCTATCTCCTGCGTTGCCAAATATCCTTTCCACCATTATCTCTTGTAAGTGTTCCTTCGCTTCTTCAAGCGTTTTGCATACAAAAACACCCTTTCCTTTGGCCAGGCCATCCGCCTTGATAACAATGGGAGCGAAACATTTCTCCAGATATTTTTCAGCCATTTTTATGTCTTCGAATACGCGAAAGTCGGCGGTGGGAATACTGTGTTTTTTCATAATGGTTTTTGCAAAGACCTTGCTTCCTTCGATAAGAGATGCCCTTTTGCTCGGTCCGAAAATATCCAGATTGCCATCCTTGAATGTATCGACAATGCCGGAAAGCAGCGGGTCTTCGGGGCCTACAACGGTCAGATCGATTTTTTGCCTGATAGCGAAATTGAACAGGCCTTCGATATTATTGACGTCAATATCAACGCATTCGGCAACTTCCGCAATCCCGGGATTTCCCGGGGCGCAAAATATTTTCTTTACTTTCGGCGATTGCGCTATCTTCCAGGCAATAGCATGTTCTCTTCCGCCGCTTCCAATAATCAATATTTTCATGTGTGTTGTTTCCTTCATTGTAGTTGGATGGTATTCATACATTTAGTGATATTTAAGGTGCAAGGTTAACGCAGGTCGAAACATTCTATCAGAATAAAAGGAAGAATGGGAAAGTTTTTTTGCCCTTGACAGTTTTGCATTGACTGATATACTGAGTAACATGATTGCACACGAAAGATGTGCGGTTTGTTTTAAATAGGTCATTTATTTTGGCAACGCGGGGTAGAGCAGTCTGGTAGCTCGTCGGGCTCATAACCCGGAGGTCGCAGGTTCGAATCCTGTCCCCGCTACCAATAAACGAAAGGGATTGCGGTTTTTGCCGTAATCCCTTTTTTATTTATTGCGCTATTTTTTCTCCTGAGTGCTTGCAAATAGTGGTTGGTATATCCAAAACCAAAATTGTGAAATCCTAAATACGAAGCAAATACTAAATTTTAATTTTCAAATGTTCAAAACCCGGTTTTTTTCATTGGGATTCTGTATTTTGGAATTTGTTTCGTATTTTTTGTTTCGTGCTTGTTTGGTTCTGGCTGTGCAAGTTTAGGAGGGAGGGATAATTATATGCACTGGAAGATTATTATTACCACATTTATTACTATTTTTTTGGCGGAGCTTGGAGATAAAACACAAATTGCTTCTATACTTATGTCAAGCAAAACGGACAAGCCGTTGCTGGTATTTATCGGTACAATGCTTGCATTTGCATTAGTGACAATACTTGGTGTTACCGTAGGAACGGTAATGGCCAGGATGTTGCCTCTGAATTACATCAAAACGGGGGCGGCCATTACCTTTATTATGGTAGGGATTCTTATTTTATTTGGGAAAATATGAATGGGAGAAAAATACGGCTTTTCTCAGGCGCAGCAAGTAGGTAAGACGGCGAATCTTGTTATTTTCCTTGGAATCTTAGGCGTAGTTTTGAGTGTTGCGGCCTTAACCATGAGTGATAGCCTTGCCAGGAGAGGGTACGGAACTTTCTATGCTTTCACCGGACTGCTTATGGTCGGGCTTGGTTATGGGGTCCGATACCGTTATAAATATTGCTTAAATGCGGCGCTGATATTATTTGTAGCACTTTCCTGTCACTTTCTTTACAGGTTTGTTGTTTATCACACTGCATATATTTTATTACGATTATTGTTAAGTATGTGGGTTTCTTACCGCCTTTTTCAGGCACTTTCGCCAATGAAAATACTTATTGAAACGAATACATTTCCTGACAAAACCAATCGATTTATTGGATTTTTATCGAGACAAAAAAAGCATGACCATTCTGGATGAGATTTATCAATATAAATTATCGGAAGTAGCGGAGAACAAGAAGCTTGTTTCTGTGGAACAATTAAAAAAAAACATTCTGCAAAGAGCCCCTGCCCAATCTTTTGGTCGTGCATTAAAAACAAGCGGAAAAATAAACATTATTGCTGAGGTGAAAAAGGCCTCGCCCTCCCTGGGGATCATCAGGGAAGATTTTCAGCCGGTAGCAATTGCCAAAATCTATGAATCAAACGGAGCGGCCGCGATATCGGTATTGACTGACGTTAAATATTTCCAGGGGTCTCTGAAATATTTAACGGACATTAAAAATACCGTGCGTTTGCCCATTCTGAGAAAGGATTTTATTATTGATTCGTATCAAATATATGAAGCACGTTCCGCAGGAGCTGACGCAATACTTCTGATTGCGGCGCTCCTTTCGGAAGATGAAATACAATCCTTTTTAAATACGGCGGAAAAACTGGGAATGGATTGTCTTGTTGAAGTCCATTCTGCGGATGAATTAGAGAAGGTTTTACGGACAAAAGCAACTATTATAGGCATTAATAATCGCGACCTTAAAACCTTTCGCACCGACCTGGAAATTACCTTTCAACTAAAAGCCATGATTCCCGAAGACAAAATTGTCGTGAGTGAGAGTGGTATTAAATCACGGCCAGACATACTAAAATTGCAGGAACACGGCATCCATGCAGTTCTTATCGGAGAAACGCTGATGAAAAGCGACAATATCCAGTCAAAATTATGCGAATTATCAGGTACGTAGCAAGATTATAACTGAGCGTCCAGCGCTGTTTTTAAATCATTTTTAGACTTTACACCCACTATTCTATTTACCGCCTTTCCATTCTTGAAGAGTATAATTGTGGGGATTGACGTAATGCCAAATTTTGCAGGGGTACTGTTGTTTTCCTCTGTATTAAGTTTTCCAATCTTCGCCTTTCCGCTATATTCTTTTGCCAGTTCCTCAATAACTGGAGCGAGTTGTCTGCAAGGGCCGCACCAGGATGCCCAAAAATCAACCAGCACCGGAATCTTTGCATTTGTTACTTCCGCATCAAAATTTGCGTCTGTTATTTCAACCAAACCTTCTGCCATAATCCATTTTCCTTTCAATTGATATATATTAAGTTATTTTAATTACCACGCACAAAAAGATTACAGTGGCATTCACCGTCACGTTCAATTTCTTCTTTGTGGTAAACGCAAGGGCATATGGCCTTTTTGTCTTTTTCAATATCACCGCTAACGATGCGGCAAGGACAATAGGCATGCCCGTATTTTGATTTACGCATAACGAGCCCTTTGACGACTCTATCGACAATTTTTTTATCCGGATTTAACTTGTAAGGGCTATTGGTGACATAGGTATTGAGCATTTTGCGAATGTCCGCTTCTTCGTCTACCATTGAATCTTTGTTATCCATAGTTTAACCGTTTAAAAAAAGAAAAAACTGAATATACCGCTTTCAAAAACACTGTGAATCCTCACGCGAAAGAAAAATATATGTTTTAGTGAGCAGGTTCTGTATCATTTTTTTCACGCGGGGTTCGTTTCAGTTCCCATACGGCTCCCGTTGGGTCAGGGCAGTGGGCCAATAATGTATCTTCGCTTGTCTGCCATGGCAACCTTGCTCCATATCGCAGTGATTGGGCATCCCTTGAAAGAACAGCATATGCGCAATCACAAAGCCCTTTTGGGGTAAATCCCGTTAAGGGAAATGAATCACCTTTCTTATAATAATTACAACTTCCTTTTTCTGCTACCGTTGCTACCACTTTGAAACTGGAACTTTTACACTTCACAATAGGGACTCCAATAAATGTTAATGTGCCTCTTTTATTTTATAATAGTTCATTATATTTTATGAAATAAACGTATTGCAAGAACAAAAAACAAACTTGACACAGAGCAACACTTTGGTTTTTTTAAAAACCTCAGCAAGATCAAACATTAGGCGAATCCGGGTTAATAGACTATTTGCTGAGTGTTTTTTTTATCGCATAAACTTTTTAAAAGGAGGTGTGTTTTATTGAAAAATTTTCTTTCGGCAGGATATTGCTCAAGATATTTGTCCAGATGGAGAAAGGCAAGTTCATACTCCTTTTTTGCAACGTAGTTATCGATAAGCAGGATCATCGGACGATTATCATCTGGAATACACATCATTGCCTGTTCGCAAAATCTGATTGATGCGTCAAAATCCCCGTTAATATTGTGATTCCGGGCATTGTACAAGAAAATCTCTCCCACAAGTCCGATATCCTTCATGATCTTCTTTTTGGGATGATACCTGTCCTTCTTTTTAACAATCCCATCGCTGTGCGTGTGTTCAAATAAATATTCATGAGTATTATCAGAAACCATATTATAAATATGGCCGGGAACAAAAATATTTTTTACGTCAATGTCAAAATGCCGGCATAGAATGGTAAATCGTATTGCATAGGAAAGACAATTCCCGACCTTTATATTGAGAGTATCCTTGAAATCGTAGCAATCCCTGTATATTCCTTCGCACGCATACTCTTTTAGCCAGGCAAAGATTATTTTGGCTTTTTCAATAGGATTATCAATGTTATTGACGTCAGTTTCTTTTGTAATTCGCGAAATAAGAAGGTCGATTTTTTTCTGATACGCCTGAATCTTTTTATCACTATGTACGCCCGAAGCGATAAGGCATGCGCGGTCAAACGGCATATCAAGACAGTTGTCTTTAATATCCCTGAGAAGAGACATTTCGCTCTCATTGTATGCATATTGACTTGTCGGATACGTTTGCCGGGCTGGTTGGCAACCAGGGAAAAAGAAGAAGTGTATGAGACAAAAAAGGAGCGGCAAGAAAGTTTTTTTCATGTGTTATTCTATTTTTCTTTTAATAACCTCCATTAATCGTTCCTGAGTGAAGGGTTTTTCCAGATATGATACATCAGGGTCGATCTCAAATATTGTTTTATTCGAGTGGGGAGAAAAACTGCTGGCAACAATAACAGGGATATCTTTGTATGGTGGACTGGATTTTAGTTGTTTGAGGAATTCATCGCCGGGCAATTTATCAAGCAATAAGTCGAGAATGATGAGATCCGGTTTCTCTGTTTCTATCATTTCCAATGCCTGTTTCCCGTCAAGGGCGTGAACGATGGTGTAATCAGTATCTTCAAGCATCATTTCGTAAAAAAAGAAAAACTCCTGCTCGTCTTCAACAATAAGTATTTTTTTACTCAAGTATCGCTCCTTTTTAATGAAATAGTGCCTTGTTTAGGAATTTTCGGACGGCGCCACCGGTAGTGTAAATTTGAAAGAAGCTCCTTTTCCAATGCCTTCGCAATCAACCCAAATCCTTCCTTTGTGTGCCTCGACAATATTTTTGCATAGTGCAAGCCCCACCCCGGAACCATACATAGTGGGATGTTCCTGGAAAAATCTTTCAAACAGTTTAGAATATTCTTCTTTGGGAAGCCCAATACCCATCCCGGTGTCTTCAACGGATATTTCCAGATAAGAACCTTTGCATTTCCCATAAATATTAATACTGCCACTCTCCGTATATTTTATTGCATTATCGATCAGATTAATAAGTACACGTGAAATCTCGTTTTTGTCGCCAATGGTCACAGGTAAATTTCCTGAAGAATGATATGTTAATGTCAACCCCTTTTTTTTCGCCAGAAGCTTCATGCCCATAACAGTTTGATGAATAATTTCTTCCATTTGTATGGGTTCTTTTTTAAAGACGAAGCGGCCTGATTCAAGGACGGATAAATCGAGTATACTTTCAATCGTTTTCCTTAACCGTTGCAAACTGCTGTGGATAATTTGTTCGAATCTTTCTTCTTTTGAACGGTCGAGACTATCTTTTTTAATCTCATTCGTCCATAAATCTATGGCCATTTGTACTTGTGCAACAGGAGACTTTAATTCATGAGACACGTCCCGAATCATTTTGTCTTTCATTTGATCGAGGGTGAGTAATTCTTTGTATGCTTTTTCCAGATCATGGCTTTGTTTTTCAAGTTCTTTGTTTATTTGTGTCAGGTCCTTTGTGCGCTCTTCTATAATTTTCTCCAGATTGGAAGTGTATTCTTCCAGTGCGTGTGTTTTTTCTTCGACAAAGTCCGCCATTTTGTTGAAGAATTTTGATAATTCACCTATCTCGTCTTTTGCGGAGATGTTAACGCGTTTGCTGAAGTCGCCTTCAGAGATGCTTTTTGTCACATCGGTAAGATATACAATAGGCTCTGAGATTTTTTTCCCGAAGACGAATGCAAAAGATACAACGGCCAACGTGAGTAAAAACAAAATCGAGAAGGTTATTCTATGTAATTTTTTGACAGACACATACCATTCATCTTTGTCGATTTCTGCAATAATTCCCCATTCCAGTTCTGGCAACCATTGCCAGAACCCCAGAACGGTTTTTCCCCGGTAATCAATATAGCCATTTGCATCATATCCGGAACCGCCTTTTAAACATTCCGCAACGCCTTTTGTAAAATTGCCGGTAAAGGGGGCGATTAATTTTAATTCAAGGGTTGTTCTTTGTTTTACCAGTCCGAAATCTTTGAGAGAACTTAAAAACTTTGATTCAGAGATCATATACCCTTCTTTGTTAATGAGATATGTCTCTCCTGTTTTTCCAAGACGAACACTTCTCATGAGTTTATTGATTTCCATGACATCGATTCGCAGACACACGACGCCGATAATCTTACGTTCATATATTACCGGGGTAGTAATAAACAGCGTTGGCATGCCTTGCTCCAAACTACTATATTCGTTTATGATGGGAATTACAGAGGGAACTATTGGTGATACATATGTCGTACCTATTATTGCCTGTTTAAAGAATTCAAAGCCGGACACATTGGTAATAACTTTCCCGGTTGAAGTGGTAATCTTTAAATCTCCGTTTCTGTCACAAATAAAGATTTCTTTATAACGGTAAGTGTCTCTCGTGTATTTTAGATGGTGTAGCAGCCTGTAAAAATTTTCGCTGCCTTCAGATTTATAGATTACGCCGGGGACGTTAGGATTTTCGGCAATCAACCAGATGTCCGCCTTTCGTTCTTCAATCCATTTTTCGATAAGTTCCGCCTGTTTATGGCCGATACTGTCGAGGTTTTGGATTAAAGCATCACGCAAAGCATGTTCTTCCTTTGGATAAATATATACTATCGTAATAAAGATGGGAAAGGTGGAAAGAAGGATTGAAGAGAAAATAATTTTTTGCTTTATGGAAGTAAAAGAAAAAAAATGAAAATTATGAGCTATTGCGGAGCAGTAGTTTTTCAGGTGCGAATAATGTTTCAATAACTGTTGCAGTAAGTTCTCCATACGCCACGCGCTAAAATAATGCTAAAATGTCATGTTTGTAAAACGTAATTTGAGGCCGAAATTATTTAGAAGTTGTTTTCTATTGGGATTTTTTTCTTATAAAAGAAGGAATGTTTTTCAAGTGTTGGTCAATTATTTCATTGGTAATTTCTTTTACCCCTATTTTTAGAGCAAAATCTTCAATTGATTTCTTTGCCTTGCTGCGAATGAACACCGGAATTCTTTTCAGGCGGATTTCGGCGTCTTCTGTCCATACAGGTGCTGTTCGCAATGTCTTTTTATTAATGGCAGAGTTGTTTAAATATGCCTGAAATTTTTTAATAATGCCGTCATTTTTGATAGTGCGTTCATTAAGAAATGCCTTGATTTTATCAACAACTTCTTTTTTATGGGAACCGGTAAATTTTTGCTTTGCTTTGTCCCACGCTTCCATACGAAGTTCATCAAAACCGATGTTTTTAATGCGTTGCGATGCAAGCATCATTGATTCGTCCCGTATCGCAGAAAGGAATTGAGAGCTGATTTCGTGGTAACCGTGCTGCATCGCTTTTTTTTGCATAAGTTTGTAAATTCCCGGACGTACAAAATCCGGCGCGTTTAAAACGCGTTTCTTTGCTTCTTCAGACCATGGTATTTCATTATTTTCAGGATTTTCCGGTACAATATCTTCGGGATGTTCAGATACGGGTTTTGTTGTGGCAGCGTCCGGGAATGCTGTTTTATTGTTCGACATCATTTCTTCCCGCGCTGCCCTCATAACCCAGAGCGTTATTTCCTGATAATTATTTTGCGCTGCAAAACGTTCCACATTTTTTATAATCATTCCTCTTCCGAAAGAAGGTATTTGTTTCAGGATGGCGTGTGCTTCATGGCTCCAGTCCATGGTAAAACATTCTTCCGTGCCAAAGGTTTCAGAAGGTTTCAGTTTTATTACTTTGCTGCCCGACTTTCCAGGAATATAATTACACCAGGGATCTTCATCCATTTGGTTGTCTGTTGCGGTAAGGGCGCGGGCCCGGCATCCTTTGCAAATTTCTTTAAATTCACATATTCCGCATCTCCCGTTTAAATCAGCATGCCGTAAAGTTTGAAATCCGGCATTGTTGTTCCATATATCAACAAAACTTTTTTCTCTGACGTTTCCGCTAATGTCGGGTATGTATGGGCAAGGGGTGACGTTTCCTTCAGGGGTTATTCTGCAGTAATGTGTTCCCGCAGGACATCCACCGGCATATGTTCTTATCAGCGGCGAATTATTGTCATGTTCATATACAATTCTTCGGTAGTGCGGGGCGCATTTTGCACCAACCATCATCTTTCCCTTATATTTTTCATGAAGGGTGTACAGTTGCCGCAATGTTTGATCGTACTGTTCCGGTGTGATATCGGTTAAATCCTGCCCTTTGCCGGTGCATACCAAAAAAAACAAGTTGAACACCTTAGCGCCGAGTTTATAGGAAAAGTCGATAATATCGGAAATCTCCGTAATGTTATCCCGTGTAACAGTAGTTTGTATTTGAAATCCTATTCCCTGACGGCGGCACGCTTCTATTCCATTGAGAGTATCATCCCATGCGCCGGTTATTCCCCGAAAGGTATCGTGTTTTTCCGGGTGAATAGAATCGAGGCTGATGCCTACCCCTGAGACCCCGCATAGCTTTAACCTTTTTGCTTTATCATCGTCGATTACGTTTCCATTTGTTCCCAATACTACCATCATGCCTTTTTTAGATGCGTAATGCGATAAATCATAAATGTCATTTCTTAAAAGCGGTTCCCCTCCTGTCAAAATGAGTAAAAGATTGGGGTTGAGCTCCGCCATTTGATCGATAAGTTTGAATCCCTCTTTTGTATCAAGTTCATAGGGAGATTTTTTGGTTAATGCATTGGCGTCGAGATAACAATGGTCGCATTGTAAATTACAACGATAGGTTGTGTTCCATGAAATGGCGTATGGTTTGTATTGCATCAATAATTTCTATGGAATAAATTGAATTTCAGTGTATTCATTTTAAAATAAAAGACCGGTTTGTTTTGAGTATTGTACAAACGGGTTTCTTTATCTGCATCCCTTGCACATCATATACATACAGTAAAGTTTCTAGTCAAAATATATAAAATAAAAGAAAAAAAAACAATCATATAATCAAAAGAAGAAGGGACGGGGGCTTCGGTTTTAAGCATTTTTTGGCAAAATATTTAATGGTGAGATACGAAATACGCAACAAATTCTAAATTCATTCAGTTGTATAAAATTCAATTGTAAAAAAATGCGTATGAAGTAAATTGCCTTGAATCCATTGGGATTGCTGATAGAATGAAAAAAGACACCTTTTTACAGTCGGTTCGTTCATTTTAATGTGGAGATAATAAAATTAATGAAAGTGATTATAAATAATTTGAATAAAGTCGTTCCCTGTGTCCTGATGCTCTTTGTTTTCTACGGATGCGGCAAGCCTCAATCCCCGGATAATATTGAGGCAAAGGATGCGGGTAATGTTGTTGAAGGTTATGCTGCATCGCAGGAAGAAAAAAAGATAGTCAAAATTCCTGAAAATATGACCGCGGAACAATATTATAATTATGGATTGGACAATATTAAAAAAGGGCAATTTGACGTATCAATTGCGGCATGGGAAAAAGCGATAGAGTTAGACCCGGCAATGGTGGCGGCATACGAAAAACTGGGAAAGGCGTATTATACGCAGGGTGAGTTTGATAAAGCCGGCCGCATTTATAGAAAAGCTATTGAGTTTGATCCCTACAATACAATGTTATATTTTAGTTTGGGGGTTGTGTACCGGATGAATTTGCAATATGAGGATGCAATTGATGCGCAACTGAAGGCATTATCACTGGACCCGAATCTCGCTATAGTCTATAATGAAATGGGCTTGATTTATTGTAAACAAAAGAGATTGGATGAAGCCGTTGCCGCTCATAAAAAGGCTCTTGAGCTCAATCCAAACCTGGGGAATGCGCACAATTATCTTGGTGTTGTTTATTTGTTGAAGGGTATGAGTAAAGAAGCAGAAATGGAATTTGCTGAATACAAAAAATATGAAGCTGGCGGCAATATGCCTTCAGGTCATGGTGCACCTTCTGCTCACTAAGGGAATTGGAAAGGCGTGTCAATTTTGCGGAAAAATTCTTTAATTGAGATTTGGTATTGCAATGTGTGGATGCTACGTTGTTATATGAATTTACACTCAGGTGTTGGTCGCTTAATGTCCGGCGCCATGATGAACAATGGTCGTGCCTTGCAATTGTTTCCCTTATGAATAAGCGCAACTAGTCGGAATGATCCTGCTTTTCCATGTATTTTAAGAGTGCCATTTGTGTGATGGCAAATTCTTCTATTTTTCTGGACTTATGTAAAACGTGAAGCCAGTCTTCCGTTGTGCCGTAAGGGCCTCCTTCATTTTTTAATGTTTTCTCTAAATTCTTTAAATCTAATTCCAATAACTCGAGTCTGTTCTTTATTTCTTTCATCATTAGTAGCTCCTGCTGTATTGACTAATTTGCCGGTTTCGCACAGACTCACGGGAAATAGTAAATTCATCACTTTCCTTTTTTGTCCAGCCCTTTAGCACGGTATGCGAGAACTAGTTTTTTTTGGAGCGCCTTATCTTCCGGTTTAAACCCTAATGCTTTTTTGTATTCATCAATGGCTTCATCAATTGCACCTGATGAAAAATAAACATCGCCAAGATTATAATGAATATTTGCCCTTTGCAGGGTTTTATTTGCCGGAATAAGGTGCAACGATTGTTTATATTCATTTGTCGCATCACTGTACAGTCCTTTGCTTTGATAAGCATACCCCAGGTTGTAATGTGTTTCCGGCGAGCCTGGATTCTGGGCAAGGTCTGTTTGAAAGGCGCATATTGCCTCGTCCTGCAACCCCATGTCACGATATAACAAGCCAAGGTAATAATAAATCCTGGGATAGCGGGTATCGTTTTCCAGTATTTCGTTATATGCGGCAAGCGCTTCTGAGTAGTTTCCCTGATTTCCACATGCAAGGGCGAATTGAAAAATCTCGTCTTTGCTCATTTGTTTTAATTTTGCACCGATGTTTTGCCGGGTGGGATTTGCTTTGTTTGTGTCGGTCTGAGCATTTTTAACGGCGTAATTTGCCGGAGCATAAAGCGTCCCTATGTTTGCGTATTTGGGATCTTCTTTGCCGCATCCAAGAACCGAACAAAAACAAAATAAACTACATAATATAGGGTAAGCAACTTTCATATTTCATTTGGCAGTAAAAAAAATTTTGGAGATCTAATCTCAATAGGGTAAATGAAACATGCGTGATTTTCAAGGAAAATAAGTGGCATTATCAATGTAAATTAACTGTTTGAAAAAGGATATGGAATTTATTAGCAGTGAGAGCAACAAAGGTTTGCGGGCGTTTTATAAACGTATTTAGGCTCTGTAAATAAATAAAGGTATCAACTTTTCACTATTGCTTTTGGTCTTATGACGTAGTTCCAGTCGCCGTGAAATTTATTGCGCTCCACATTGATGTTTTCCATTTCTTCATCACTAACCTTTCGTCCTGTCGGATATTTCCGGCGATCCAGCCTACAGGTTACTTTCAGTCCCTTTGCAGTGGTCGTTTTGGCGATAAGATTGACGATCGTTTCGTAATCCCGCAACGGTTCACCCCGCCAATTTGACGTAATAAAGGAAAAGAGTCGGTGCTCGATCTTGTTCCATTTGCTGGTTCCAAGAGGAAAATGACAAACTGAAATACACAGACCGGTTTGATCAGCAAACTTCTGCAATTCCAACTTCCATAGTCTCAAGCGCGACCCATTACTCCCCCCGCCATCGGCTGTGATCAGAATCATGTTCGCATCCGGATAAAGCCGCCGTCCTTCAAAACGCCACCATCCGCGAATCGACGCTACCGCAAATGCGCCGGTATCATGGTCGGTTCCAACATTGACAAAACCGGAATTGCGCCCGAGGTCGTAGATACCGTAAGGATAGGCGCGTGGGACTTCTGGGTTGGGAAAGTCGTGGCCTTGAACCTTCCTCGGTTGTTTTGTAGGAAGCCACTGTTGACCGGCATTGTCGTAGTTGCCGATGAGTTCTTTCTTCTTTGTGTCCACTGAAATCACAGGAACGCCTTGCTTCAGACACTTCTTTACCGCGGCATTGATATGCCGGAATTGCTCATCGCGATCCGGATGGTCTGCTCCCTCTTCCGTCTTCCGGTTGCTCTGCAGACTATAGTTCAGATCGTTGAGTATCTGCGCCACCTTCGCGTGACTGACCGGATACTTCTTCCTGGCGAGTTGCGCGGCAATCGTCCGCGTACTCTTGCAAATCCATCGCAGGGGAGATTCCGGATCGCCGCGTGTTTGGCTATCGATCATTGCTTCCAGCGCCTCCAACAAACGCGGGTTCGATTCTGTGAGGGATTTGCGACCAGCGCCAGGGCGACGAATGCGACCAGCCGGAGGCACTATCCCTTTTTGAATCTCGTCAATTCCCTTGGCAATGGCTTTGCGCGACAAACCACATGCGCGGTGGACCTCAGAGATTCCACCAAAACCCAAACTTAAGGCTTCATTTGCTGCCATGACACGGCGCGTACGCTCATCCAATAACGGCCATACCGCATGCAACTTCTGTTTCAATCCAAGTGGAGTATACATGGACTGAAAGTATAGCATTACCCTGCGCCAATTGCTACCTTTATTTATTTACAGAGCCTTAATACGTGCAAAATATGACATGAAGATTCATTATTTTGAAATAGTTCGATACTGTTGTCAGTAAATAATTGAAAAAGCGGAAGACCTGGATGGAAAAGTTTAGTTGCAAATATAAAACGATTTTTGTATAGTTAACTTATTCTCAAATCAGGGGTTGCTGTTATATGTACGAGAAACAAAGGTATTGTCATGATCTAAGTCACTGGTATCGGCATTTTGATATAACTATTTGTTGTATTACAGGTTATATTAGCTGCTTACTAAAATACAAATTTATCGGTACATTACTCATAAACAATCAGAAACCTTTACGAAAAATAAGGAGAGTTTTGTTTTTTAAGTGAAATACAAATAATACACCTTTTTTGTTCCACGGAAAAATATTTAAACAGTAGTAGTAATTAATAAATTACACAACCAACCTGTAAAAGGAGGGTATACAAAATGAGAAGTATTGCATTGCTCAATCAGAAGGGGGGTAGGGAAAACTACTACAACTGCGAACCTGAGCGCATGTCTTGCGGCATTAGGGAGGAAGGTGCTGGCTATCGACATGGATCCTCAGGCTAATTTAAGCGTGCATCTTGGGGTGGACATTCATAATTTACAAAATTCGGTGTATAGTTTAATCATGGGGAATTGCAGTCCTTCGGAGGTGATTTTGCACACGGCAAATATTGGCCTTGATATTATACCCTCTACGATAGACCTCTCTGGGGCGGAGATTGAATTGGTAGGTATTGTTGGAAGAGAAACCGTTCTGAAAGAATATTTGGGGGACTCAATAAATGCGTATGATTATGTGCTTATTGATTGCCCCCCCTCGCTTGGGTTATTGACAATCAATGTTATGACGTTTGTGAATGAATTGTTCATTCCCGTACAAACTGAATTTTTTGCGTTGCAGGGAGTAAGAAAATTACTTGATACGTATGAGATTGTGAAAAAACGATTAAATCACAATCTGGAGATTACCGGCGTCATTCTTTGTATGTATTCAAGTCGCGCACGGCTTTGTAACGAGGTGGTGGAAAAAATTAGAGAATATTTTGACGAGAAAGTTTTTGACACGATTGTAAGAAAAAATATTAAACTTTCGGAATCTCCCAGCCATGGAAAGCCGGTTATTACCTATGCACCCGATTCACATGGATCCGAAGATTATATGTCTCTTGCAAAAGAGGTGATAAAAAGGGAAAACAATCATAGACGCTAAGAAATAGTATTATCCGTGTGTTTAAACCTCTCGATAGTTTGTTTTAGAGCTGATTTTCAATAGTGCAGATTTATTTTTGCAGAAGAAGATTTGTTCATTTTCCGGTAAAAGCGATCCTTCCTTTATAGCATTATATTGTGCATGAGGGTTGCGGTTATTACACCGAAAATTTCGAGGTAAAAGATGAAAAAGAAAAATGTACTCGGACATGATCCCCTGGCATGGATGAATTTGGAACGGGAAAGGAAGTCGCCGTTGCCTGAAGGTGTCAAAGAGGGAGATAAAAACGTGGTAGAAAACAAACAACAAAAAGTGCAGAATGCTGCAAAACAACAATCTTTCCCATTGCTGAAGGGGGATGAAGATAATAGTATTTCAAAGGGTAATCAGGCAGAAAGGGTTTTTAATGTTATCACCGGCAGTAATGAGCCTCCCCCGAAGCCAAAGGTCGTAATCGACCGTTTGTATGAAGAAATATCTAAAAAAGCTGCAACTACCATTTCACCGAGTAACGAGGCGATTGCAACGCCTGGCGCAGCAAATAGGTTTCAAAAAACAGAACCACCTTCCTCAGGCTATGGTGCAGCAAAGACAGGCATGGGCATGCCGTCAAGGGTAAATAAATTACCGGCTACTGGTTCTGGAGTACAGTTTTCTACGTATCTTATCGTTGCATACACGGTGTTGTTGCTTATTCTGGGATATTTTGTGTATACGGACTTCTCGAAGCGCACAAATAGACTGGAGGCAAAAATATATGCAATAGAGAGGGCATTGCGTTTAAGATAATAGTGGGAAAATGCGGACAGTTTTTTTGTAAAGGGCAAAAGGATATGATATTTTGTTTCTGAAAAATATATGCTTAATACCTTGCATGCTGTTTTCAGCTTTTTATTGTAGCGTGCTCACCCCGGAATATTTTCGTACCTCCATTCTGTAATTTTAACATTAACCCGCCGTTGTAGGATATTCCGATTACTTTGCCGGAATATTCCTTTCCATTGTCAGTGATTATCAGATCTTTCCCCACAGTTACACAATATTCTTTCCACTTTTCAGTAATATATTTAAAGTGTTCATCCCGAAGAATTAAATACCACTTATCGATATATTGGAGCAGTGTTCTGGCGAAAGATATACGGTTAACGTATTCTTTTTTTTCTATTGCAATTGATGTTGGAAGTATACTCGTTTTTTTCGGCAATTCGGTTTCTGTTGTGTTGATATTTATGCCGATCCCTATTAAAAATATGGGTTGTTTTTTGTGATTCTTTTCCATAGTTACCAGTACCCCCCCCCATTTCTTTCCTCCGATTAACAGGTCGTTTGGCCATTTGATTTCCGCTTGTAATAGGAAGGATTCACGAACCATTTCCGTTATTGCCACCGCTATAGTGCCTATTAACAGGCATAAATTGTCAGGTTTCATAGTATATTTGAGCAGAATGGTAAGGAGCAAGCCCTTGTATTTTGGGCAAAACCAAATATGGTTTGAACGGCCCCTGCCGTTCGTCTGTTCTTCGGCAAAAATGGTAGTGCCGTTTTTAAAATCTGTTTGTATAAGTTCCCTTGCTGCATCCATTGTGGAAGTGATTTTTTCATGATAAATAATTTCACTTCCGACAATTTTTGTCTTTAAGCCATCCATGATTTCTTCTGGTCTTAAAAGGTATGAGGCTTTTGTTTTCATTTAAGAGGGTGCTTTACAGTGTTTTTATACAAAATTATTATAGAAGAGTATTAATGAAACGCGGTCAATATCTGATATGCTTTCACTATATGTCAAAATTTATTTTGAAAGTCAATAGTATAAATAGAAAAAACAATTGTATCTTGTTTTTAGAGCAAATTTCCTTAATTTTATTTGGTTAAGCCTCTCGTCTTTGTCATAAGGATTTTTTGAGGAAATGAAAACTCTGCCATACTGACAGTTGCGATAGATGGCGGTTTTTTAATTCTGTCACTATGGCATATTCAATGGCTATAACTATATTGTTCCGCAAGGTGTAAAACTTAATATTTGTGCTGGTTAAGGCATATTATTAACAACAATTTGGCTGAGGCATGTGTTTTGCTCGTTACTGTTGGGTTAGTAAGTTTTATGATACTATCATGAGCGTAGTATAATCTCTATCCGGAATTTTGAAAGGAGGTACTTGATGGCGAAGCAATTGGCCTTTAGTGATGAGGCAAGAGCCGCGATTGCCAGAGGGGTGACAAAACTCGCAAGGGCAGTTAAGGTGACTTTGGGGCCAAGGGGCAGAAATGCTGTGTTGGATAAGGGGTACGGGAGCCCAACCGTAACTAAAGATGGAGTAACGGTAGCAGATGAGACGGAGCTGATAGACCCTTATGAAAATACAGGCGCCCGGTTGGTGAGGGAGGCTGCTTCAAAGACAAGTGATGTGGCCGGGGATGGCACCACAACTGCCACGGTTCTGGCTGAGGCAATATTTTTGGAAGGACTAAAGTGCGTGACGTCCGGCGCAGACCCAATGGCGCTCAACAGGGGGATGCGCAAGGCCCAGGAAAAGGTGGTAAGCAAATTAAAAGAAATGAGCAAAAAGGTTCAGAACCAAAATGATATTGCTAATATCGGCTCCATTGCGGCAAATAACGATAAAGAAGTTGGTAAAATGATTGCCGATGCAATGGATAAGGTTGGGAAAGATGGTGTGATCACCGTCGAAGAAGGAAAAGGTCTTGATACACGCGTGGAAGTAGTGGAAGGCATGCAGTTTGACCGTGGCTACCTTTCCCCGCATTTTGTAACAAATCAGGATACTATGGAGGTGGAATTAAAGGATCCCTATATTCTGGTATTCGAGGATAAGGTATCGACGATTAAGGGGCTTGTGCCACTGCTGGAAAAATTGGCGAAAACGGGAGTTCCTCTTTTAATTATAGCGGAAGATGTGGAAGGGGAGGCATTGGCAACCCTTGTTGTTAATAAACTTCGTGGCACTATAAGTTGTGCAGCAGTAAAAGCGCCGGGTTACGGAGACCGCAGGAAGGCTATGTTGGATGATATTGCAACCCTTACCGGCGGGAAGGCCATATTTAAAGATCTTGGAATTCAGTTGGAAAATATTGATATTCGCGATTTGGGGCGCGCTAAAAAAGTCACTATCGACAGTGATAACACTACGATTGTGCAGGGCGCCGGCAGCTCTGACGCCATATCCGGCAGGATCAATCAGATAAGAAACGAGATAGAAACAACAACCTCGGATTATGACAGGGAAAAGCTGCAGGAACGTTTGGCGAAGCTTGCGGGCGGCATTGCTCAGATTTTGGTGGGAGCCGCCACGGAAAGTGAGATGAAAGAAAAGAAGGCACGGGTTGAAGACGCGTTGCATGCTACGCGGGCTGCTGTTGAAGAAGGTATTTTGCCAGGCGGCGGTGTTGCTCTCCTCAATACCATTGAAGTTTTAGAAAAGCTTAAACTGGATGGTGATGAGGCAATGGGCGTTGATATTGTAAAAAAGGCTCTTTCCTCTCCGGCAAAACAAATATTTAAAAATGCCGGGCTTGAAGGGTCTGTAATTGTAAAGAAAATACTAGACGCCCGTGATTCTATGTATGGCTATGATGCAGACAAGGGAGATTACTGCAATATGATAGAGGCCGGCGTAATCGACCCTACGAAGGTGACGAGAAGCGCTCTCCAGAATGCCATAAGCATTGCCGGAATATTATTGACCACCGAATGCATTATTACCGATATCCCTAAGAAAGAAGGCGAAGGCATGCCATCTGGTATGGGTGGCATGGGCGGTATGGGTGGTATGGGTGGTATGGGTGGTATGGGCGGCATGGGAATGATGTAGCCGTCAGGTTCGTTAAAAAGAGTATATAAAAGTTTTAGGGAAAAAGATTTTTTCAATCAATTTATTGCTAAGGAGGTAAATAAAAGAGTATGGCAAACATTAAACCGTTAGATGACAGGGTAGTTGTTCAGCCTATGGAAGCTGAGGAAAAAACAAAGGGTGGTATCGTTTTACCTGAGACAGCAAAAGAAAAACCAATAAAAGGAAAAATAATAGCAGTTGGCGAAGGAAAATTATTGGAAAATGGTAAAAGAGCAGATTTATTGGTAAAGGTGGGCGATGTGGTTTTATACGGAAAATACGCAGGAACAGAGGTTACGGTTGACGGCAAAGAATATTTGATTATGAGAGAAAGCGACATTTTGGCGAAAGTTAACTAAGCTTGAGCAATGGCAAATAATTAAATTGTAATTTCTTGGAGGTTATAACATGGCAGCAAAGCAGTTGATTTATGATGAAATTGCCAGGGGGTCGCTTCGAAAGGGGATAAGACAATTAGCAGACGTCGTTCGGGTAACTATGGGGCCTACCGGAAGGAATGTGATACTGGAAAAGGGTTTTGGCGCCCCCTCTGTTACAAAGGATGGTGTAACTGTCGCAAAAGAGGTTGAATTAAAAAATCCCTTTGAAAATATGGGCGCTAAAATGGTATGTGAAGTGGCGTCAAAAACCAGTGATATTGCAGGCGATGGTACGACTACTGCGACCATTCTGGCAGAGGCAATTTTCAATGAGGGGATGAAGTATGTCACCGCAGGCGCTAACCCTATGGCGCTCAAAAGGGGTATTGACAAGGCGGTGGACGTTGTGGTCGCAGAACTGAAACAGTTAAGCATCCCCATAAAAGGACGCGCAGAGATTGCGCAAGTGGGTACAATTTCTGCAAACAATGATGCTTCTATTGGAAATCTTCTTGCAGACGCGATGGATAAGGTAGGGAAAGACGGCGTGATTACGGTTGAAGAGGCGAAGGGGATAGAGACTACTTTAGAAATTGTTGAAGGTATGCAGTTTGATAAGGGGTATCTCTCTCCTTACTTCATAACAGATGCTCAAAATATGGAAGTGGTGCTGGAAAATGCATATATATTAATTCACGAGAAGAAGATATCCAGCATGAGAGATCTCCTGCCCTTGTTGGAAAAGATTGCAGGTAGCGGAAAACCATTTTTGATAATTTCCGAGGATGTTGAAGGTGAAGCGCTGGCAACTCTCGTTGTGAATAAGCTGCGCGGTGTATTAAGCTGTGCGGCGGTTAAGGCTCCAGGGTTTGGCGACCGCAGAAAGGCTATGCTGGAAGATATCGCAATATTGACGAACGGAAAGGCAATTACCGAAGATTTGGGATTAAAGCTGGAGAATATCGGGATAGAAGATCTTGGAGTGGCAAAGAGGATTACCATAAATAAAGATAACACGACAATAATCGAAGGTGCGGCTACGAAAGAAAACATTCAGGCCAGGATCCGGCAAATCAAAAATCAGATTGAACAGACAACGTCAAACTATGATAAAGAAAAACTCAGCGAGAGGCTTGCGAAGCTGGCTGGCGGGGTTGCGGTAATACACGTTGGGGCGGCAACCGAAGTCGAGATGAATGAGAAAAAGGCACGCGTGGAAGATGCTTTACATGCAACCAGGGCTGCTGTTGAGGAAGGTATTGTGCCAGGGGGAGGCATCGCTTACATACGTACGATACCTGCACTGAAAGAGGCAAGTAAAAATGCTAACGGCGATGAGAAGATCGGTATGGATTTAATTGCAAAAGTGCTGGAAGCTCCCTTACGGCAAATTGCGAATAATACCGGGGCAGACGGTTCGGTGGTTTTTGAGGAAGTGAAGGGGCTTTCCGCAAATATGGGCTATAATGCCAATACTGGCGAGTATGTTGATATGTTCGTGGCGGGTATTGTTGATCCTGCGAAAGTATCGAGAGTGGCATTGCAAAATTCGGCAAGTGTCGCCGGTTTATTGCTGACAACTGAGACTATGGTGACGGAATATAAAGAGGATGAGGATGAAAAAATTATAAATGGCAGCATTCATTAAAATAATTTCAGAACTACTACTCATTATTAAAGTGAAAAGGCTGCTACATGTAGCCTTTTTGCTTTTGTACACACCACCACACTGTCATAAAAATCAGATACCCCTTCGCAGGTGATTTAAAATGACCATGTCAAAGCAGGAAAAACTATTAGGAACACGAGGAAATAGTGGTGACGTTCTGTAGCGGCAATTAATGAATTGCCGCTACAGGGCTTAATACCCGTAACTATTCAGCGTAAACGATACACGGCTCGTTCCCAAACCTTATACTGAACATAGTGAAGTATCTGTTTGGGAACGAGTTGTGCTCTGATCTCCGGTAGTTTAATAAATACGCTGAATAGTTACTAATACCCTGTGATTGCAAAGACCTTTCAAAAGGTGGACAATGTTTTAAGGCCGTACTGACGGCAGAATGGGTGTTTTAAAACTTCCTTGATTTTATTCTGTTCTATGCACTATAATTTTTTTGGTACTTTTTAAATAATTAGAGATAAAATTCGAAAAATAAAATACTTATGGGACGAGATTACTATCAAATATTGGGAGTAAGCAGGAACGCGGGCAGCGATGAAATAAAAAAAGCGTATCGACAACTGGCGATGAAATATCACCCCGATAGAAATCCCGGTAATAAAGAATCTGAACAAATGTTTAAAGAAGCGGCGGAAGCATATGGAGTATTGAGTGACGCCGAAAAGAAGAAATTATATGATCAATACGGAGAAGAAGGCCTGAAGGCCACAGGCACTCGTGGTTACAGCTCCTATGAGGATATCTTTGATGCGTTTGGAGATATATTTGGTGGCGGAAGTATTTTCGATGAATTTTTTGGCAAGGGAAGAGGCGGTGGAGAAGCCGGTAAAAGAGGGGCAAGTTTAAAATGTGATATCGAGATGGGGTTTAAAGAAGTTGCTACCGGCGTAGAGAAAAAGATCGAACTTATGCGAAGGGAAATATGCGATGCTTGCCGTGGTACTGGCGCTAAGGAAGGTACTTCTCCGGTTACGTGTCCTTACTGCGGAGGGAAGGGACAGGTGCAACAATCGCAAGGGTTCTTCACATTGCGCACTACATGTCCTAAATGCCGTGGCACTGGCAAAATTATCGAATCGCCATGCAGAAAATGCGGCGGAACAAAACGATATCCAAGAAGGGCGACAATATCGGTAAAGATCCCGGCAGGGGTAGAAGATGGCACAAGACTGAGACTGGTGGGACAGGGCGAACCAGGAGAGAATGGAGCACCTTCCGGTGATTTGTATTGTGATGTCCACGTCACGCCCCATCCAATCTTTCAGAGGCATGGAAACGATGTATTGTGTGAAGTCCCCATTAGTTTTGCACAGGCGGCATTAGGCTGCAAACTTGATGTCCCGACATTGTCTGGCAATATCATTCAGGTGAAAGTGCCTAAGGGCATACAAAATAACGAGATTATCCCTATTAAAGGTGAAGGGTTTCCTAATATACACAGGCATGGCAAAGGTAATTTGCTGGTTCAGGTGGTAGTTGAAACACCAACGAAGATTTCTTCGCGTCAGGAAGAATTGTTAAAAGAATTCGCCGAGCTGGAAAAAAATAATATTTCTTCCAGACAAAAGAAGTTTATTGAAAAAATGAAACAGGTATCATAATATTTTTTATTGAAAGGAGGTACAACTTAATTGTATTGCGGCTCTTTTGTGCTGCTGTAAAAATTAAGTATGATATATGCCAACATACGAATACAGATGTAATGAATGTAGTCATAAATTTGAAATGTTTCAATCTATAAAATCAGATCCGGTGAAGGAATGTCCTTCCTGTGGTCGTTTTTCTGTGGAAAGAATTATTGGGACGGGTGGGGCAATAATTTTTAAAGGTTCAGGATTTTACCAGACGGATTACCGGAGCGAAGAATATAAATCCAGTGCAAAAAAAGAATCAGAAATAGCAAAGCCGGAAACAAAGGATAAAAAACAAGAGAAAAAGACAGAAAAAACGCATGCAGAAAATTAATTGTCCGAATTGCAGAAAAATACTCTTTTACCAGGTGATTAAGGATTTGCCCTATTTCCCTTTTTGCAGCAACAGGTGCAAATTGGTTGATTTTGGTGCCTGGTTGGATGAGAGTTACTGTATAGGGGAGCCGATGGGGAGTGACGGGTCAACATGTATATATGAAAAGGGAGAGGAAATGGATGGTTAAAACAAAGACACACGTACATAGCTGGCGCGATATTTTTGTTGCTTTTAAAATGGCATTTGATCCTAAGATGATGTTTCTCGGGTATGCAGGCCTTCTTATCAGTTTAGCCTGGTGTATGACGGCGGCATCTTTTTTTTCTGCACTAAAAATAATAAATTTATCACCGTTCTTTTTTACGAAAATTATTTTATCCCCGATGCGGGATAATTGCCCCATACATGGAGCAAATTTTTCATCTGCCGCAGCGATGTTCAGTGTGGGCGGATTTATATTCTTTATAACAATTGCTCTGGGACTCCTGGCAATATGGTCATTTTTTGGCGGTGCAATTACCAGAATAGCTGCACTGGATTATGCGAGGGATGAAAATGTTAGGTTAATAGATGCTGTTATATTTGCCAGAAAAAAATTCTGGTCATTTTTTTGGTCGCCAATGATTCCTTTTATAGGGGTGTTTTTTTTCGGAATATGCAATGTAATTGGCGGTTTAATAGGAAGGATACCGGTATTGGGGGAATGTGTGGTTGCTTTAGGGTTTCCCTTTGCCTTTGTTGCCGGCTTATTGATGGTGTTAGTCGGGATAATAGGTGTATTGGGTATGTGTTTTATGTACCCTACCATTAGCGCTGAAGGGTCGGATGCATTTGACGCGGTAAGCCGTGCATACAGTTATGTAATTTCAAGACCAAAACGGTTTTTGGGGTATTGTGGAATATATATAGTATATGGCATTATTTGCGTTTCAATAGTTGCTTTTTTTGCATGGCTGGTGATTCATCTGTCTTTCTGTACGGTAGGATTTGGGATGGGAGAAAAATTTTATACCGTTAAAGCATATATACTGCAACGATATAATATTGCATGTTTAGGCTTTTGCATGAAGCCTGCTGACGAATCAAAGGCAGTGGCATCTGTTCTTGCCGGGTGGTCTCTGAAATTCCTTGCGGGCATGTTGATTGTTTATATCTTTTGTATTAAATTGGCCGTATGGAATTTTTTTATTAACTATGTATTTTCCGCGAAAACAGTTATTTATTTTTTATTGAGAAAAGAAATAGATAGTACCAATGTTACCGATGTGTATTTGGAAAATAACAGCCGGAATGAACTGACGACTGATATTAAAAATGATGATATAAAGAAACTTTCCGAAAATACACACAATGATGATGTCCGGAGTGACCAATTTAAGGAATAATCGTATTGCCTTGCCAATTCAATTCATGCAGAGCATCAAATGCATTTCCTTCCACACTGTTTGATGGAGCCGTGACACAATAAATAATTGTGACAGGTCTTTTAAAACCAAACCTAATTTAATAGCAATCAATTTGGGGTAAAAATGCAAATACCGGTAGCAGTAATTGTCGGAAGGCCAAACGTGGGAAAATCTGCGTTGTTTAATTGTTTTTCCCGACGGAGAATATCTATTGTTGAACCTACCTCCGGTGTAACCAGAGACCGGGTATCAACCGAAATACGCCATAAGGATTGTGTGTTTGAGTTGGTTGATACTGGCGGCATGGGGATAACAGATTCAGACGGCCTTACAGAAGATATTGAGATGCAGATAGAAGTAGCGCTTGCGGCGGCGGATGTTGTTCTTTTTGTTGTTGATGTACGCGAAGGCGTCACGCCTTTAGATAGAATTGTCGCAGAAAGATTACGGCATGTAAAAAAGGAAGTAATCCTTATCGCAAATAAGGTCGATACACCGAAATTTGAGCATTCAATGGGCGAATTTAACGAACTGGGTTTTGGAGAACCACACCCGGTTTCTGCAATAGAAGGATATGGCAGGTCGGACTTGCTTGACAAAATCATTTCTCTTTTTCCTCTCCAGGAACCTTACGACAATACAGATTCCGTACCTATTATGAAAATGGCAATAGTAGGGAAGCGAAATGCGGGAAAATCCACTTTAATTAATACCCTTGCCAGAAAGCAACGTGTCATTGTAAGCGAGGTGCCTGGAACGACAAGGGATTCAATTGACGTGAAATTTGAAATGGATAATAAACAGTTTTTAGCAATAGATACCGCCGGTGTACGCAAAAAAAGCCAGGTAAAAGATTCTATCGAATTTTACAGCATGGCTCGTGCGGAAAGGTCTATCCGGCGGGCAGATGTGGTATTGTTCCTGATTGATGCAACCCTCAAAATCTCAGATGTAGATAAGAAGTTAGGGGCGTACATCGACCTGGAAAGAAAACCATGTGTGATCGTTATTAACAAATGGGATTTGGTTAAGGGCATTGAAACAGAAGAATATCATGAGTATATAAATAAAAGCCTGCCGGGTCTTTCATTTGTCCCTATTTCATTTATTAGCGCCAAAAACAACGATCACGTTGCCGAGATGATTCACCTTGCGATGGATCTTTATGAGCAGGCCAATACAAGGGTTTCAACGTCGGAGTTAAATAAGGTGGTAGAAGATGCCCTGAAGTTGCAACGTCCCGGGCAAAGAAAGTCAAAAACACCGAGGATATATTACTGTACTCAAATAAGTGTCGCCCCCCTACATTTGTAATATTTGTAAATGACCCCACACTTTTTGATAATAATTATGAACGATACCTTGGTAATCAGCTTCGCCGCAAACTGGCATTCCCGGAAATTCCTCTTAAATTTTATTTCCGTCAAAGATCACAGACAAAACAGAAAACGGAACATTCATAGTTCATATTTAAATCAGTTGTGGATTCAAAAGACAAAAACCCAACAAATTTTCCCTGTAAGTATTTTCTACAGATAAACCGCAAATAAATTTCTTAAAACCCATCCCCGAATGCATCCAAAAATGCTGAAGATCATAAAATATAATAGTTTTTATCTTGGTTTTTTGTTTATAATGTTTTTTTAATATGTGTAACTGTATTATTTGCAGGTGACCAGGATAAATTGTTTTGGGATAGCAGATATAAGACGGAGGAATATATTTTTGGCAGGGAGCCTACCGCATTTTTAAAGGAACATATTAGTCTTTTACCCAAAGGAAAAGCATTGGATGTTGCAACGGGCGAAGGCCGCAATGCCGTTTTTTTGGCAAAAAACGGGTTCGAGGTGGACTGCTGCGATGTTTCTGCCGTCGCCATTGAAAAGGCAAAAAATCTGGCAAAAGAAAACAATGTCCGCATTAATGCATTTGTAGCGGATTTGAAAGACTATAAATTGCCCAAAAATTCCTATGATGCAATAACCTGTTTTTACTACTTACAAAGGGATCTCATTCCTCAAATAAAGGACTCTCTCAAGGTCGGGGGAATGATCATGTACGAGACCTTTACTGTTGAGAATGCTGAACGCGGTTTTGACGGGCCTAAGAACAAAGAATATTTATTAAAACCGAATGAGCTGCTGTATTTTTTCATGGATTTTAAGATTATTTATTACCGGGAACTCGTTTTAGACGATAAAAAGGCGATAGCAAGTTTAATTGCGGAAAAATACAAATGAAATTTTTAGAAGATGTTACGGACAAACAGCGTGAAGCGATTACCCATATTGACGGTCCTCTTTTGATTGTTGCGGGCGCGGGTAGCGGAAAAACACGGGTAATCACACGGCGTATCGGCTATTTAATGTCGGAAGGTATTTCCCCATACAATATATTGGCCATAACATTTACCAATAAGGCGGCAAATGAAATGGCTGAAAGGGTGAAAAAATTTTCCTCTCATAAAGGAATGTGGGTCTCCACATTCCACAAGATGTGCTCAAGAATTTTAAGAAAAGATATAGAATTGCTTGGTTATTCAAAAGATTTTACCATTTACGATACGGTGGATCAATTGAACAGGATTAAATCCATCATGGCCGATTTAGAGATTGATACCGCCCACTGGAAGCCGAGGAGTATTATAAGTTCCATCAGCAATGCCAAGAACAAACTTATCGACCATGAACGATTCGCTGCAACAGCGTCAGATATTTATCACCAAATGGTTGCAAAAATTTATAAAAAATATGATACCATGCTAAAATCCGGCAATGCTCTGGACTTTGATGACCTTCTCATAAAGACGGTTGAACTTTTAAAAATACGCCCGGATGTATTGTCTTCATATCAGGAACGGTTTAAATATATCCTCATCGATGAATATCAGGATACTAATTTTGTTCAATATGCTATTTCACGGCTGCTAGCACAGAAATACAAAAATATTTGTGTGACGGGAGACCCTGACCAGTCGATTTACGGCTGGCGCGGTGCGGATTTAAGAAACATAATGGATTTTGAAAAAGACTATCCCGACGCCAGGGTCGTGCTACTGGAGCAAAATTATCGTTCGACAAAGAACATCCTGCTGGCGGCATCGAGTGTTATTCAAAAAAATAAATACAGGAAGCAGAAAGAAATCTGGACGGAAAATGAACATGGGGAAAAGATAAAGACAATACATTGCGAGAATGAACATAGCGAGGCGGAAGAAATCGCAAAAACAATCAGGGCGCTGCGCGGAAATGGAATAAAATATACGGAGATAGCCCTGTTTTATCGTACCAATGCCCAATCCAGGACGCTGGAAATAGCACTCAGAAATGCCGGGATTCCCTATGTAATAGTTGGCGGCGTCGAATTTTACCGGCGAAAGGAGATAAAAGATATACTGGCGTATATTAGATTATGCGTAAATCCATGCGATGACTCGGCGTTAGAACGTGCGATTAATACGCCGGCCCGCGGTATTGGAACTACTACAGTTAAGAAAATAAAAGAATGGGCTGAGAGCCGGGAGTCAACACTATTCAACGCCATTGGGATTGTGGATGCAATTCATGAAGTCACCGGCAAATCTGCCGCGGCAATAAAAAGGTTTTATGAACTAATTATGGTCTTGCGCCATATGCCGGAGACGTCAGTGGAAAAAACACTTAAAAGCATAATTGACAAAACAGGGTATATCCATTTTCTCAGAAAATCTGAAGAAAAAGAGTCTGAGGACCGCATAGCGAATGTGGAAGAATTGGTGAATGCTGCCCATGAATATGATGCAAACCATACTGACGGTTCTTTACAGGGTTTTTTAGAGGAGGTGGCGCTGATTTCCGATTTGGATACGGTTGAAGACATGGCGGAAGCGGTGACACTTATGACATTGCATACGGCGAAGGGGCTGGAATTTCCGGTCGTGTTTATTTCCGGTATGGAAGAGGGTTTATTACCTCATTCAGAATCGCGGATTTCAGAGGAAGAAATTGAAGAAGAACGGCGGTTGTGCTATGTGGGCATAACCCGGGCGATGAAAAGGCTTTTTCTTACGTACACAAAAAGGAGGATGAGATACGGTCAATTGATACCATGTGTAGCATCCCGGTTTTTAGATGAAATACATGCTGACTGCATGGATAGGCTGGATAAGACGGAAAACCATTTTTCTTACGAATATCAGGGGAAGAGTAATTCATGGGAAAACGACGCAGTGGAAGCCTGCGATGTGTTATCAGAAAGTGACGTATTTCTCTCCGGAAATGTCCGGACTTTTTTAAATGGCGAGGTGGTACGGCATCCTGTGTTTGGCATCGGAAGGGTACTGGAAATGCAGGGAAGCAATGAGAAGGCAAGTGTTAAAGTGAGTTTTAATATCGGCGGAACAAAGAATCTCATGCTGGCATATGCGAAATTGGAAAAAGTAACTTAGGATGAAAAGAAGGGAGGTATAATGAAAAAACTTTACATGGATAATACCGCGGGAACGCCAATGCATCCACAGGTGATAGATGCAATTATCCCATTTTTAAAAGAAGGGTATGGCAACCCTTCCAATATACATCAGTTTGGAAGATTTACAAGCGATGCAATACGAAGTGCGCGTGAGAGTGTGGCAAATCTTATTAACGCAAAAGCAAACGAAATTATTTTTACCTCAAGCGGAACTGAGGCAAATAATTTTGCAATAAAAGGCATTTCTGCCGCAAACAAAAAGAAAGGTAATCATATTATTACCTCTGCAATAGAACATTTTTCCGTACTTAATCCCCTGAAATCCCTGGAGAAATCAGGATATGAAATTACCTGTTTGCCTGTTGATAAGTACGGATTGGTAAATCCTGACGATGTAAAAAATGCGATTAAACCGACAACGATATTGGTCTCGATACTGTTTGCCAATGGCGAAATCGGGACAATCGAACCGATCAGAGAAATTTCGGCGGTTGTTAAGGCAAAGGACATTATTTTCCATACAGACGCCGTTGCCGCGGCAGGAAATATTCCTATAGATGTTGCAGATGTGGCGGTTGACGTGTTAAGCATGTCTGCAAACCAATTTTATGGCCCGTCAGGAACAGGTGCGCTTTATGTGAGAGAAGGGGTAAGGCTTCTTCCCTTGATAGAAGGCGGGGTGCAGGAAGGTGGCAGAAGGGCTGGAACGGAAAATGTTATCGGCATTGTTGGTATGGGAAAAGCGGCTGAATTGGCAAAGAGCGAAATGCCACAACGAACAAAACAGATACAGAAATTAAGAGACATGCTGCACGACGGGTTGTTGGGAAAAATCAGCCATATCCATATAAACGGGCATTTGACAAACAAGCTTCCGGGAAATCTGAGCGTGTGCATAGAATTTATTGAAGGTGAATCGGTGCTGTTGTTTCTGGATATGCAGGGCATTGCAATTTCAAGCGGTTCCGCATGCACTTCACGCTCTTTGAAGGCGTCACATGTAATAATGGCGACAGGCGTAGACCCTGCGCTGGCTCAGGGTACGGTACTTTTTAGTATCGGGAGGGAGAATACGGAAGAAGACGTTGAATGTGTCCTTGAAAAAATGCCTCCCATTGTGGAACGTCTTCGACAGATGTCCCCATTGTACCAGCAGAAATAACAGAAAATAATAATAAGGAGGTATATATATGCAATATAGCGCAAAGGTAATGGATCATTTTGCAAATCCGCGTAATGTAGGAGAAGTTGCTGAGGCAGATGGCGTTGGCGAGGTGGGAAACCCTGCATGCGGCGATATCATGAAGATGTCCATTAAGGTGAAGGATAATGTAATAGTTGACGCAAAGTTTAAAACATTCGGCTGCGGGGCGGCTATTGCAACCAGCAGTATTTCTACAGAAATGATTATAGGAAAAACGCTTGACGAAGCGTTGCGGCTTACCAATAAAGCAGTCGCAGAAGCATTGGATGGCTTGCCGCCGGCAAAAATGCATTGTTCTGTATTGGCAGAAGAAGCAATTGAAGCCGCTATCGATGACTACCTTAAGAAAACAACTGGAAAAGGCCTGGAGAAAAAGAAGGGGCATTCACACGAAGAGCATCACCACCATGAACCCGATTTCCGGCCAAATTAACGCATTGTGTTTTATGCAATAATAAAGAGAGGATTCATAGCAATGAAAGCGGATGAAACACTCGATTGTTACGGACTTATGTGTCCGATGCCCATTTTTAAAACCGCAGGCAAGATGAACGAAATAGCGCCGGGCAAAATACTTGAGATAATCGCTACAGATGAAGGAATTAAAAAAGACATTGTTTCGTGGTGCAATAGCACGGGAAATGAGCTTTTAGAGATAAACGAAGAAGAAGGAGAGATTCACCTGTTTGTGAGAAAATCGAGTTAGGGTTTAGGTTTGACCCCAAGCCCCTCCCAAGAGGGGAATACTTGGAGTCCCCTCTTGGGAGGGGCAAAGGGTGGGTTCACGTTATAATGAATAATTTTGAATGCTCTCTCCATGAATTTACACACATTCAAGTAAAATATCAGTCAACGGCTTTCTTTTTTACAAAAAATCGGGAATATACCCAATTCCATATAGAGCACCTGCTTGTAGTGGAAAACAAGGGCATTTAACGCCTGATTCATGGTGTTTGCTGCAACATTTGCGGTGGCCAGAAATGAAATATATTGTGCAACTTCCTCTTCTCCCAGTCTCAAATCAAACAAATCAAATTCGTGAAGGCTTAATTTTCGTAACACTTTAGTTTTTTGAAAAATGTATTACCTATAAGCTCCGTAGGAGTGGCCTGTTTGTAGCAAAATAGAATATTATAACAGATATTAGCTCCGTTAGGAGCGACCTGTCTCTTGTAAATCCATATTAAACAGGTCTGCCTGAATACGGACAGGCCGCTCCTACGGAGCTATTTACCTTATTGAATTTTATTGCGCTACAAACAGACCGCCCCTGACGGGGCTACATGGTATTTTTTCTATCACGGGAATTTTTCAAAAAACTAAAGTGTTACTAATTTTCTCATATCACAAAACGCATGTTTGAATCCGTAAGATTCTGCAAACATCGGAAACAAATTTTTTCCAAGATACCGTGGGACGCAAAAGTATATCCCGCATGCAGTCACAAAAAAAATATTGCTGCAATAATAACCTTTCGAAATAAGAGCCTGTTGTTTCGATGTCTTTTAGTGATTCTTTCACCCGGATAAGATAATTTATTTCATAATTACAGAAAAGTTGTCATAACAAAGTTGCTCGGGTTTAAGGATTTTTGGTATGTATCATATTCTCGGTTGAGGGTTATTTCTGTCATGAAACGAATGAACAAATCAGCTTCATATATTTATGAAACAAAATCGTTAACCGCACGGAGTATCTCTAATCACATATTGTAACTATTAAGCGTAAACGATACACGGCTCGTTCCCAAACCTTGTACTGAACATAGTGAAGTATCTGTTTGGGAACGAGTTGCGCTCTGATCTCCGGTAGTTTAATAAATTACGCTGAATAGTTACTTAAAATCAAAAATAGATAAAGGATAAACCTGCTTTGAGGTAAAGATTTTTACAGAAAAAACGGAGGACTTGCATTTATGGAGGTTTTCAATCCACACGACAAATTCTTCAAAGAGACATTTTCCATACGGGAAAATGCAATCGATTTTCTTAGCGGGACGTTTCCGCCGGAAATTTTAAAAAAGCTGGATTTATCCACTTTAACACAGGATAATAATTCATATATCGACGAGGAACTCAAAGAACATTTTTCAGACATTGTATACACCTGTTTCTGTAAAGACAAAGAGATCAGGATAACCCTTTTATTTGAGCATAAGAGTTATGCCGTAGCATGTCCATATCTTCAGTTGATGAAATACCTTTTAAAGATATGGGAAGCAAACAGCAAGCAGACGCAAAGGCTCATACCGGTAATTCCGGTAATATTGTATCATGGCAAAGAGACGTGGAAAGTCAGGCGATTCAGAGACTATTTTGAAGGGATAGACGAGGTATTCTTTAGATTTATACCGGAATTTGAATATCTGCTGACGGATCTAAGTTGCTACAGTAATGAGGAAATAAAGGACAGGGCATTCAGAAGGGTATCCCTTCAAATAACCATGTTATTAATGAGGAACATATTTGATGAGGAGTATCTGGAAGACAAGCTAAAGGTTTTCTTCGAAATAGGGAGGCAATATTTTGAAGAGGATGAAGGGTTAAAGTTTCTGGAAAGTGCAATCAGGTATTTGTACTATGCGTCGGATATAGAGGAAGAAAGGGTAATAGATACCCTAAAGGAAATATCGGAGGAAGGAGGTAAATTAAGTATGACAATAGCGGCTCGATTAATAGAGAAAGGCAAGTTGGCTGGTATAGAGGAAGGCAGAAAGGAAGGCAAAGAGGAAGGCAGGATAGAAGGCAGAGCGGAAGGTGCGATAGAGGGGGCGAGAGGAAGGGAAGGTTAAAAGGTAGGATAGAGGGCATAATGGAGGGCTGGAAAGATGGCGAGTGGAAGGGTGAAAGGAAAGGTCGGATAAAAGGTCTAAAGGAAGCAATAGAGATTGGTTTGGCGCTAAAGTATGGCGTTGAAGGTTTAAAGCTTCTGGAACGTATCAGGAAAATAGTAGTAATAGAGAAGCTGGAGGCAATAAAAGAGGCGGTGAAAATATCAAAGAATATGGAAGAAATTGAAA